>JAFZPB010000309.1 GCA_017552595.1 Muribaculaceae bacterium | reverse complement strand
GCCAGGATCAAACTCTTCGTTGTTGTATCTTAGTCTTTGTTTTGTTCTGTAAGAAAAACGGAACCGCCGACTGTTGCCCACGAAGGCCGACCCGACGCTCGGACGCGCTGATTTATCGCAGTTTTCAAGAATTGACTCGAGTTTTGTCTCGTTTTTTTTGCTCTTGTACTACGTATAGTCTATACAGTTCTTTCAATGTCCTCTTTTTCGCTCCGCGGCCCGTTTTTAGGCCGAAAGCGGTTGCAAAATTACTGCTTTTCCTAAAACTGGCAAAATTTTTCGACGAAAAAATTCAAAAAAAATTTCGGTTTTTTTCACAAAAATTTTAGCCGTCTTACAACAGCCTATATATCAAAGATATATGCAATCGGAAAAACAGGTTACATCAGACGCAAAAGTAGGTAGCCGAAGCGACTTTTTCGGAAAATCGACCGTCCACGACTGAAAATCGCGTCGGAATCGCGACGTTTCAATGCCGAATGGTCGGGGAGAAATTCGAGCAAATCGTTGAGGCGCGAATCGTGAAGACATGCCTCAATCCAGGGCAAAATCCGCTTTTTTGAGCGGAACGACGGATAGGCCCGCGCAATACGCTCCGCCACCGAAACGGCGAGCGAGTTTTCAAGACCATCGACCGCCGCACGAAGATTCTCATCGGTCGCGATGCCGAGTTGACGAAGACGCTCCACAACACGCAACGCGAGGTCGATGTCTGCATTCCATTTTTCGTCGGAATCTATCCACGATCCGCCGCCCGTCGTCCAGCAATAGCCTGCGAAATCGATGAGCGCCACGTCGAAATCCTTACGGAAAACACGAAGATTAAACATAAGGTCCTCGCCGTAGAACTTCTCCTCGGCCTCAAGACCGACGCGGTCAAGAAGTTCGCGGCTATACATTTTGTCCCACACGTTGAGCGTGACGCCGCTTTTCTGAAGGAATTTTGGCAACATCGCCGCCGAGCGCACAGGATTTTCGGTGAATTTCGTCGTGGGAATAAAGTAGCGGAACGAGAATCCGAAACGGCGTGAACGGAGTTTCGATGCCATCATCACGATTTCCGCCCGAGAGTCGGCCGCGGCTTGCGTCAAATGCGCCACCGCTTCACTCTCCAGCAGGTCGTCAGCGTCGAGGAAAAGAATCCACTTTCCGCAGGAATGGCCGAGCAGCATCATCCTCGCGAAACTCAGTCCACGATTTTTCTCGCCCATAACTAACGACACCCGCGAATCTACTGCGGCATACGAGCGGACAATCTCGGCTGTCGAATCGGTGGAGCCGTCGTCGTAAACCATGATTTCAAATCGGCAGTCGGCGACTTGTGCGAGAGCCGAGCGCAATGCCCGTTCGATTGTGGCCTCCGCGTTGTGGGCGGGAATCAAAATCGACACCGGAGGGCAGTCAGCCGAGCCTTCGCCTATATATATATAATTAATGTGTCGTTTCGCAACGACGCGACGCAGCGAACGATGTCGCAAAAATGTGACGATTTTGCGGTCGTGACCGAAGGCCGCGAAATGACGGCTGTCGGAAAGAATATCGGCGACGACAGGATGCGACGATTTGAAATCATCTCCGGTCACTACGGCAAAACGGTAAACAAAACGCAACGAGTAGAGCCATGCGAGTCGGCCGACCTCTTCGTCATTGATGTCGGCTGCAGTTTTCCGCAATGCGGCAACAAATCGCGCCTTAACGAAGAACGGCACATCGGGCCACACCATTTCTTCCGTACGCAAACGATTGTAGCGATAGACATCACACGCCGTTCCCACCACCACGCCGCATTTCCGGCTCATCGCCTTAAACATAAACAGAAAATCCTCGCCGTAGCGGAAAGAGAGAATGTCGTCGGCATCAACAGCCTCGACAACACTGCGTCGGAAAAGCGTGCCCCACATCTCGTGGCGTACGTCGCCGCAGAGCATTGCCCTCGCAAAGCCGACATTGTCAACGACACGAGGTTCGCCCTCACCGCCGACAATCACGTCGGCATCAGGATAACGCTCCGCTGTCGCAAACAGACATGTCAAAGCGTCGGGCGAAGCGAGTTCGTCGTCGGCATCGATGAAAAGCACCCATTCCGAAGCCGTTTCCGCTATACCGCGGAGTCGCGCCGACAGTGGGCCGCCGTTCTTCTGCCGAACGAGGCGAATCTTTTCGGAGGCGTATGAAGAAACGACAGTCGATGTCGAATCGTCGGATTCGTCATCGACTGTCGTAAGATTCCAGTCGGTAACCGTCTGGGATGTGACACTTTCAATGCATCGTGCTATGGTGGATTCGGCATTGCGGGCCGGCACTATGATTGAAAGCGACTGCATTTCGGCTGAGCGTTAGAGGATTGTGACTTTCGACACGACGGTTTTTCCGTTGGCGGTAGCCGAAAGCAGATACACGCCTCGGACAAGGCCGTTAAGGTCGAGCGACGAGGATTTCTTTGCTGATTTCACGAGCACGCCCGAAGCGGTGTAAACCTTGAAATCGGACGGAACAGAAGCCTTCGCCACGTTGCCGCTGACGTTAACCGAGAACTTCGCCGACTCAACGCCTTCGACACCCTCGTATTTGTCAATCTTATATGCAGCGATACCGTTGGCGGGGCTGTAGAGGAACAGCGTCACACTGCCGTCGGGGTTGTCAACGGCCACGGGCTTGTTCGAAGCGTAGATGTTTTCAGCCTCTCCCAACATTCCTTGGGGAATAACCCACATCATCGACATCTTCGAGAAGTCGAAGTCGCTCGGATTGCTGACCACTGCGAACTGGTGGCCGCCCGAATCGAAACCGCTGTAAGAATAGATGAAAATGGGATTTCCGTGAAGGTTGGCGGCGCAAACGCCGTTGCAGAATTTGGCTTTCGGCGCAAGGGCGGTGTTGTTGGTGAAACTCGACAGCGGGTCGGTTTTCGACATGCTGTAGAGAGCGGGATAACTGCTGCCGCCATCGAGTACCACGCGGTTGGCGTCGACGGGCCATACGCGTGGAGCGATGCCGTTGTCTTCAGCCCACGGATACCACGAGTTGACGACGAGATAATCCTGAGCCCAACTGTCGTCGGCTTGACGAACCCAACGATAGATGCGGTTAGTGTAGTAACTACCCTTGTTCGACGTGCCTGAATAAAGCACGCACCCGGGCTGAGTCACATCGCCGAGAGCCATCGAATAGTCCATACGCATCTGGATTGTGGGCAGAGCCGACTCCATAACGCGGGTGGTGTTACCCGTTTCGAGGTCGACGACGCAGACGGTCATCTGGTTAGAATCGTTGGCGCGGATAAACATATTGCTGATGCAGATGTGGCCTGCCGCGTCGGTAAAGATATCGTTGCAGGGATAGCCGAGGAAGCCGCCCATCGATGTGGTGCGATAGTCGCCCGAAAGCACGATAGTATCGAGATGCTGGCCAGTGGCGGCGTCGAGCACGATGATTTGGCCTTCGCCGCTGTCACGCTCCGAGAAATAGAGTTTGCCGTCCTTGTAGGTGAACGAGCGTTGGTCGCGGCCGAGTTCCTCGTGGAAATTGTTGGTTTTCTGCGAGTAAATCCAGAGGCTCGTGATAGAGAAACCGTTCACAACGTCGTAGGTGGCGGGGTCTTTCGTCAGGTTCGATGGGTCGATGGGCTGCGGGGCTTTCTTCATTGTCGTGAACACGCTCGTCGCCGAAGTCGAACTGATATAGCCTTCAAGTTCGGAAATCACACGCCAATAGTACGTTGTCGAATAGTCGAGCGGAAATGACGACGACTCGACTTGCAGGTTTTTTGTGCGGCGCGAGGCTAGAATGGTTTCAAACGTCGATGATGTCGACACCTGAACGCGATAGAAGACATTGTCTAGCACCTTCGTCCATTTGAAGATGAACGGTTCGTCGATATTTACCCTAGCGCCTGTTTCCGGAGCCTCGAGAATTGCCGGATTCAGGCGCGGCGTAGGGTCGTCCTCGCCGAGGAAAATAGCCTGGAACTCGTTGCCGCAGCGGTCAACCACCGACACGGCGAACTGATAGCCCGACTGATAGGCGTCGGGAACGACGAACGAAGTCGAGAACGGGTTGCCGATAAGATATTCCGCTGTCAAATCAACCGTTTGGGACGTTCCATCGGGAACTGCATAAACGGCATAGCGGTAGTTGTCATAGCCGTCCCACGAAAGAGTCGTGCCGTTGAACGAGAGATTTTTGACCGTTCCCGGGTCAACTACCGGCATGCGCCAAGTGATGGCTGGCTGGAGAGCCGGACGTTGATACACTCTCGATTTCAGTTGGTTGATGAAGTCGTTGCCGGTAACGTTCTTCGTGGAGAAATACACTTGGCCCGACTCGTCTTCGGGAGCATATTGGCGGGAAAGTTGCACTTGGGTGATATGCTCGTTATATTCCGACGTGCCCGGGTTGTTGCCTATACAGGTCACCGACTGCGACGGATAATTATGACGGCCGAAAGTGCCGGCGGCATACGACCACCACTTCGTCAGAGGCTCAAAGCCGTTGGTGGAGTGAGTCGTGTGCCAGTAGAGTTGCGGGCTGATTGCGTCGATAGTGCCTTGATAGAGCCATGCGAGGGGCTCGGAATAAATCGACGAATATTGCCAGTCGCTTGCCGAGCATTCGGGTTTGTCGAGTCCGTAGTTGGCGGCGGGAGCGTGGCCTGCGCCGGCGGGGCCGATATAGAATTTAACCCACGGCTTTTTCGCCTTGATGGTGTTGTTGACCAACTCGACCATCTTATTGACGTTGTCGCGACGCCAGTTGGCTTGAGTCATCGACGTGCCCGAAGCCTGATAGAGCGCCGAGTCGTAACTCATCGGAGTGCCCGAGAGGTAGAAATAGTCGTCGAAGATTACGCCGTCGATGTCGTATTTCGTGATGATGTCATCGACGATGTCGGCGATACGTTGGCGCACCTCAGGAAGACCCGGGTTGATGATGGTCTTGCCGTCGTATTCCATAATCCAGTCGGGGTGGGTGTTACGATAGTCGAGGGCGTGGTTGTTCGAGCCTGCCGACGATTCGTAGCGGTAGGGGTTGAGCCAAACGAAACATTCCATGTCGCGTTTGTGGCATTCATCCACCCAGAATTCCAGAGGGTCGTAGGCAGGAGCCGTTCCGCGCGAACCGCTGACGTAGTACGACCAAGGTTCGTAGGCCGAATTATAGAGAGCGTCGGCCATGGGGCGCGCTTGGAAATAGACGCAGTTGAAATTCGCACCTTTGAGTTTGTCGAGGTAATCGATAGCCTGCGTTTTTTGAGTATTGGCAACCGAAGCGGTCGAGCCGCGTTTCGACGGCCAGTCGATGTTCGATACGGTGGTCATCCACACGGAGCGGTGCTCGTGTTTGGGATAGGTGGCTGCCCACGAGGGGATTGCCACGGCGGCAACTGCGAGCAGCGCCAAAAGTCGATTAAATGTCTTCATGATGTCTATTATATTTATTTGTTTGTTGTCGAACGGTTAAGGCGGCAGGGGGATGGTTATCCCCTGTCGGCACAAAGTTAGTCAAAAAAAACGGAAAATCACCAAATTAAAGTCAAATTATGACCAAAAACACCGACTAATCAACCAAATCCTGTGACTTTTTGCGTCGGAAATAGTCGTCGGTAGCGCGACGGACCTTGCCGCTCAATGCCAAAACCGCCGTCATAGTCGGCACCGCCATCAGAAAATACGCCAAGTCGCAAAGCCCCACGGCTGCCTGCAACGGAATCATAGCGAACACCACGAGCGTGGCAATGTAGAAGTAGGTGTACCAACGGGCGCGGTTCTCGCCGAAGAGGTATTTCGCGCAGTGAGTGCCGTAGAACGAATAGGAGAACATCGACGACACTGCGAAGCAAGTGATCACCACCAGCAGGAAGTAGCGGCCGTAGGGGATGGCGGCGTCGAACGCGCCGAGGGCTATCGTCAAGCCCTTCACCTCCTCCACATGATAGTTGCCGCAGAGCAGAATGGCGATGGCAGTCAAAGTACACACCAGCCCCGAGTCGATTGCAGGGCCGAGCATTGCCACAAGCCCCTCGCGCACAGGATTGTCGCTGCGGGTGGCTCCGTGCATAATCGTTGCCGTGCCGACACCGGCCTCGTTGACCAACGCCGCACGACGTGCGCCCGTCAGTGCCACGATGATGATGCCCGCGGCACCGCCCGCCCCCGCCTCAAGCGTGAAGGCGTCGCGGAAAATGCCAGCCAACACCGACGGAACTTCGCCTATATTGGTAATCACGATATAAAGCACCATGACGAAGTAAAGCCCAATCATAAACGGCACGAGGCGCGAAGCCACGGAGGCTATCCTCTTGATGCCGCCAAGCACGACGATGGCGACGATTACCGCCACTATAATGCCGTAAATCATTTTAAGGCTCATCAGATTGTCGAAACCGAACACCGACGAGATGCCCGTCAGCATCGACGACGAGGCTATGCCCTCTGGTGTGGCGAAAACGTCGATAATCGCCTCGCCCAACTGATTGGTGTTCAGGATGCAGAGCGTGCCGAAAAGGCCCGCAGTAGCGAACATCACGCCCAGCGGTTTCCACTTGCGGCCCAAGCCGTTTTCGACGATATACATCGTGCCGCCGCAGGCCACACCCTTCGAGTCGCGCCCCTTGAACATCGTGGTCAACGCACCCTCGTGGAACTTCGTGCACATGCCCACGACGGCGCTCACCCACATCCAGAAAATCGCTCCCGGGCCGCCCACGCACAGGGCGATGGCGACGCCCGTGATGCTGCCCATGCCCACCGTCGCGGCTATCACCGACGACAGGGCCTCGAAAGAACTGATTTGGCCCGAACCGGAAGTGTTTTTAGTGCGCAATTCCGTGATTGAAGCCTTCAGGCCACGGAAAGAGATGAAACGCGAACGGAACATAAGGAAAAGTCCGCCGCCGATTATGAGGAAGAACAACGGATAGCCGCAGAGGAAGTCGGCCACCTCAGTTATAAAGTCAACAATTTTCTGATACATTACAATTTTTCAAATTCAACTGCAGCAAATTTATGCACAAAATTACAAAAAAAAGAATAATTGTATTCGAAGAAGATAAATAAAACATAAATTTCCATAGAATTAATCACTAATTATTGGGTAATTATATGGCAATTCATGTTAAACTCATATTGTTTGTGTTGTTTCACGTTGTTTGAGTTGTCTACCCCTATTTCCTCGCGAAGCAAATTCAGCATTATGCATTAATGAAATCGGTGAAATTGACCAATAATTAGACGATATCGACTAAAAAAGACCGCAAAACCTATTTTGTATTAAAAAATTATGCCGTAACTTTGCACTCAGAAAAAACCCTAAACAGCAATGAATATAAAAGTCGCTACGCTTATTGCCGCCGCCGTGATGGCCGTGTCGGCAGCCGACGCCCAAGTGTCGCTCGATTCTTGCCGCCACATGGCGCTCGCCAACAATAACAATATAAAGATTTCGGCGGAGAAAATCCGTGCCGCCGGCTACAAAAAGCAGGAGGCCTTCGCAGCCTACCTTCCCGCCATCGATTTCGCGGGCGGTTATCTCCGCAACCAAAAGGACATCTCGCTCTTGGGCAGCGACCAACTCCTGCCGACAAAATCGTTCAACCCAGCCACGGGCACCTACGATTTCAACCTCGTCATCGGTCCTGACGGCAAGCCCGTCATGACGCCCGACGGCCAATATATCCCCTCGACGGTGGCATATATTCCTAAAGACGCTTTGACCTTCGACATCAAAAACGTCTTCTTCGGCGCTGTCACGCTGACGCAGCCCGTTTATATGGGTGGCAAAATCGTGGCGCTGAACAAAATTGCCTCCTATAACACCGAGTTGCAACAGGCACTCCGCGACAACGACGCCGACAATGTGGTCACCGCCGTCGACGCTGCTTACTGGCAGGTGGTGTCGCTCAAGGCTAAGCAACGTCTCGCCACAAGTTATGTGGCCCTGCTCGACACGCTCCACTCCAATGTTAATTCGATGGTAAAAGAGGGCGTCGCCACGAAGAGCGACCTCCTCGCAGTGGCGGTCAAACTCAATCAGGCGCAAGTTGACCTGACCAAAGTGGAAAACGGGCTGTCGCTCTCGCGCATGGCCCTCGCCCAACTTTGCGGCCAGCCCATCGACCAGCCGATGATTCTCGCCGACGAAGACCGCGAAACTCTGAGCATCAAGGACTCCGACGACTATTCGACTATATACTCGATGGAAGATGTCTATGCCGACCGCGATGACGTGAAAGCGCTCGAGTTGGCGGTGAAGATTTACGAGCAGAAGGAGAAGGTGGTGTTGTCGGAAATGCTGCCCAACGTGGCGTTGATGGGAGCCTACTCGTTCTCCAACCCCAATATGTTCAACGGCTTCGAGAAGAAATTCAACGGCATGTTCTCCGTTGGCGCAGTGGTGAAAATCCCCATCTGGCACTGGGGCGGCGACTACGCCAAGGTGAAGTCGGCGAAGAGCGACCTCGCCATACGTCGCCTTGAACTCGACGACGCGAAGGACAAAATCCGCCTTCAGACGAGCCAAGCCTCGTTTAAGATGGAAGAGGCCAAACGTTCGTTCCGCACCGCGACAGTAAACCTCGACAACGCCAACGAAAACCTCCGTCAGGCCCAGTTGGGCTTCAAAGAGGGTGTGCTGACGCCCGAGAAAGTGATGGAAGCGCAGACGGCGTGGCTTAAGGCGAACTCCGAGCAAATAGACTCGGAAATCGACCTCCACCTCTGCCAAATCTATCTCGCGAAGGCTTTGGGCCGCTTGAAATATTAAACGATTACTCCCTACGATTAAAATAAAAAAATCAAGATATGGAAAATTCAAAAGACGAACTACGTAAAAACGAAAAATCGCTTGTGTGGGCAGTGGTGTCGCTTGTGGCAGTGCTGCTGGTTTTGGCGATAATAGGCTTTTTCTTCATGAAGCCGCCCACCGACTACATCGAAGGCCAGGCCGACGCCACGGCGGTGAAAATTTCGGGAAAGTTGCCCGGAAGAGTTCAGAAATTCTTTGTCAGCGAAGGCGATTCGGTCCGCGCGGGCGACACGCTGGTGCAAATCACCTCGTCGACAGTCGAGGCTAAACTCGCCCAAGCGCAGGCCATGCGCAACGCCGCTGCCGCCCAAAACCAGAAGGCCAACGCCGGCACCCGCTCGCAGACCAAGCAGGCCGCCTACGACCTTTGGCAACAGGCGATAGCCAAGCGCGACATCACAAAGAAGACATTCGACCGCATGCAAAGCCTTTTCGAACAGGACGTAATCTCCGCCCAAAAGCGCGACGAGGCCGAAGCCGCCTATAAGGCATCGGTAGCCGCCGAAAACGCCGCCAAGAGCCAATACGACCTCGCCACCGAGGGCGCTCAACGCGAAGACAAAGCCAGCGCCGCCGCTATGGTGAGCGCCGCCGCCGGAACGGTGAAGGAAGTGAAGTCGATTCTCGAGGACGAATATCTCGTGGCTCCCTGCGACGGCCGCATCGACGTGATTTATCCCAACGAGGGCGAACTTGTCGCCACCGGCTCGCCAATTATGAGCCTGCTGAAAGACGAGGACAAGTGGGTGACGTTCAACGTGAACGAATCATTGCTCAGCAGCCTCGCCATCGGTCAGGAAATCACCGTAATCGTGCCCGCGCTCGACAGCAAGGAAGTGAAGGCGAAAATATACTATATCCGCGACATGGGCGATTACGCATCGTGGCGCGCCACGAAAGCCACGGGCGAATGGGACAGCCGCACATTCCAAATCAAGGCCCGCCCGGTGGCACAAGAAAGCCGTCTCCTTCCCGGAATGACTATTCTCTATAAAAAACCTGAAAAGTAAACCGCTCTCCCTTGTCGAACTGATATGGCTCTGATTGGCCTGAGAAAATCGTTCGTGCGTGGCTGCCGACAGATTGTCAGCCGCAGGATTTACGTGGTGATGACCATCGTTCTTCCCGTGGCATTAACGTTCTTCTTCCTGTCGCTTCTCGGAAAGGGACTCCCCACGCCCGTGCCCACGGCGATTATCGACAACGACAACACGTCGATGTCGCGGGCTCTCACGCGCCAACTCCGCGCCAACGCCAACATCGAAATCCGCAACGGGGCAACGTCGTATGCCACGGCGATGGATATGGTTAACCGCGGCGAAATCATCGGTTTCTTCCTCGTGCCTTCGGGGTTCGAATCCGATGCCATCGGCGGCCGCAAACCGGTAGTATCGTACTATTGCAATATGACCTACTTCATTCCCGCATCGCTGATTTACAAGGGATTTAAAGCCACGGCCATCACAACATCGGGGTCGGTGGTGAGAACCAGCCTCGTCTCATCGGGCATGGACGAAAACCTCGCCGGAAGCCTTCTGCAGCCGATAGTGGCTCAGGAGCACCCGATAGGCAATCCGTGGATTTCCTACAATATATATCTGACCAATTCGTTCGTGCCCGGGCTTTTAGCGCTGCTCATCATGCTGACAACCTGCTTCTCGATTTGGGAAGAAATCAAAAAAGGGCGGTCGCGCCAATGGCTCGCCGTTGCCAACGGGTCGATGACGGTTGCTGTTGTGGGCAAACTTCTGCCGCAGACGATAATCTTCTCGGTGGTGGGCGTGTTTGTCCAGTCGCTGTTCTACGGCTACTATCATCTGCCGATGAACGGCAGCATCCTCGCGATGATTTCGGCGATGATTCTGTTCGTAATCGCCAACCAGTCGTTCGCATTCATCCTCTCGGCGCTGATTCCGAACATGCGTCTCGCCATCTCGATAGCCTCACTGGTGTGCGTACTGTCGTTCTCGATTACGGGCTTCTCGTTCCCGCTCGAAAGCATGTATAGCGCATTGAGCATCTGGGGCTATATCCCGCCTGTGCGCCACTATTTCTCTATTTACATCAACGAGGCGCTTTACGGACTGCCGCTATATTATTCGCGGATTAGTTTCGCCGCACTACTCGTCTATCCGCTGATTGCGCTCGCATTCATTCCACGGATGCGCACAATTGCCCGTCGCCAACTATATACTCCCTAAACGCTCGAAGAAAAGATGCTGAAGAAGATAGGAAATTGGATAAATGGTGTGTTCGCGGCATGGAAAGACGAATTCCGCACGTCGATAACCGACACGGGGGTGGTGCTTTTTTTCATCGTCCTACCGCTGGCATATCCGCTGCTCTACACGGCCATCTACAATCCCGAAGTGGTCCGCGACATCGACGTGGTGGTGGTGGACAACTGCCGCACATCCGATTCCCGTTTGTTGGCACGCGAGGCTGGAGCATCGGAAAATATCCATATCATCGGCTATGCCGCTTCGATGGACGAGGCACGTCACCTGATGGCGGAGCGCAAATGTTACGGCATCCTCGAAATCCCCGAAGATTTCGCACGCCACATCGGGCGTAACGAACAGGCGTTCGTGCAGTTCTACTCCGACGCCAGCCTGCTTATCCGCTATCGCGGTTTCCTGTCGTCGCTGTCTGACGTCAGCATGAACATGGGTGCGGAATTACGTCAGCGCGTAATCGACGCCGCCGGCGAAGAGGCCGCCTCGATGAGCGGCGGAATGCCCACACAAAACAAAGCCGTTTTCCTCGGCAACCCGCAGCAGGGCTTCGCCTCGTTCGCCATCCAAGCGATTTTGATTTTCATCGTCCAGCAGAGCCTTATCTTGGGCGTGTGTATGATGGCTGGCGGCCGTCGTGAACGCCGTCTGCGTCAAAGCGTGGAGGGAGCGTCGGCTTCCGCCACCGTCATTGGCCGAGCCCTGCTCCACACCACGTTCTACCTGCCGACGATGCTCTATATCTTCCACATCGTGCCGATGATTTTCAACCTGCCGCACGCCGACAACCTGCTGCAATTCATTACGTTTATGATTCCGATGGTAATCGCCACATCGATGCTCGGGCAGGTGCTTCAAGTGTTCGTCAAAGAGCGTGAAACGTCATTGCTCATCATCGTGTTCATGTCGGTGGTGTTCCTCTTCCTGAGCGGCATCACATGGCCTCGTTATGCGATGCAATGGTACTGGAAAGCCTTGGGCGATATGATTCCGGGCGTGTGGGCGGTGGAAGGCTTCACGCTGATGAACGCCACGGGCGCCAACCTAAGCCAAGTGCTGAAGCCATACACGATGATGTGGGTTTTGGCTGCATTCTATTTCGTCATCGCGCTCATACTCCTGCGACGCGACCGTCGCCGCGCCAAATAGCCCTTCACGGCTCCGAAATCGGCCTGATTTTCGTCTGAATAAGCCACTGAAATGCAAAATTGTGACGTGAAATTTTGACACGTCACAAAAAAACACTAACTTTGCGTGCTTAAATGTCCGTCGGGTCGGGTAGTCCCGATTATTGACGGATAATTGCAAAGAAAAAAAGAAAATAAAACATTATAAAATGGCAACATTAGGTAAAATCAGAAAACAATCTGTATTATTGCTCATCGTCATCGGTGTGGCCCTTTTGGCGTTCATTATCGGTGACTTCTTCAACTCGAGCCGCGCAATCTTCGGCCCCGGCAGCGCCGTGGCAACCGTTGGCAGCGAAAAAGTTGATATCCAAGAATTCCAACGTCGTGTTGACCAGTTCAACCAACAGATGCAGCAGAACAATTCGAAAGAAGACCCCGCCGTCATCCAGAACTACGTGCTCAACTCGATGATTAACGAAACCGCAATCAACAAACTGATGGACGACCTCGGAATCGTTGTCACCGACAACGAACTCACCGAGAAGATGGTAGGAGCAAATCCCGACCAGTCGATGATTCAATTGGCAGGCCAAATGGGTTTCCAAAATCCCAAACAACTCCACGACGCCATCTTCAACCCGCAGACAAGCGCCCTCGCTCCCGAACAAATCGCACAACTCAAGCAGATGTGGATTGACCAGGAAAAGGGCCTGACCGAGCAACTCCGTCAACAAAAACTCAACTATCTTCTTACCGACCTCGTTGTGGCTAACAACATCGATGCCAAGCAACTTTACGACGAAGGCGCCGTCACACGTCACCTCTCGTTCGCTAAGCAAGACCTCTCCACAATCCCCGACGACCAAGTCGAAGTCACCGACGCCGACATTAAGGCCGAATGGGAAAAGAACAAACAAATGTTCTACAACGATGAGGAATATTGCGACATCAGTTACATCGCCCGCGACATCGCTCCGTCGGAAGCCGACCTCAACGCGGCAGAAAAAGTTGTTGAACAAGTTCTCGCCGACCTCCGTTCAACCGAAGGCACGGAAGCCCTCAACAACAACTTCAACTTCGTGGTGAAACGCGAACAACTTCCCGCTGAAGGCATCGCCGACACCCAAACGAAGCAAT
>JAFZPB010000308.1 GCA_017552595.1 Muribaculaceae bacterium | reverse complement strand
TATCATCGCCATGGGTTCGGTCACCCAAGCCGCTCAGGAAGCCATCGACCACCTCAACCGCCAAGGCAAAAAAGTGGGTATGGTCATCGTAAGACTCTACCGTCCGTTCTCGGCAAAGCACTTCCTAAGCGCAATTCCCTCGACCGTGAAGCGCATCGCCGTGCTCGACCGCACGAAAGAGCCCGGTTCGAACGGCGAACCTCTCTATCTCGATGTTAAGGACTGCTTCTACGGCAAAGATAATGCGCCGCTCATAGTTGGCGGCCGCTATGGTCTTTCATCAAAGGACACCACTCCGGCACAAATCCTCTCGGTATTCGAAAATCTTGAACTCCCCGAGCCGAAAAATCAGTTCACCATCGGCATCGTCGATGACGTGACATTTACATCGCTTCCCCCGAAAGAGGAAATCCCCCTCGGCGGCGAAAGCATTTTCGAGGCCAAATTCTTCGGTCTCGGCGCTGACGGGACAGTCGGCGCGAACAAAAACTCCGTTAAAATCATCGGTGACAACACCAATAAATATTGCCAAGCCTACTTCTCCTACGACTCGAAAAAGTCGGGCGGTTTCACCTGCTCCCACCTCCGCTTCGGCGACGAGCCCATCCGCTCCACCTACTTGGTGACAACGCCCAACTTCGTGGCGTGCCACGTTCAGGCTTACCTGCACATGTACGACGTGACATCCGGCCTCCGCAAAGGCGGCACATTCCTCCTCAATACGATTTGGGAAGGCGAAGAGTTGGCAAAGAATCTCCCAAATAAAATCAAACGTTATCTTGCCAAGAACGACATAACGCTCTACTACATCGACGCTACTCGCATCGCTCAGGAAATCGGCCTCGGCAACCGCACGAACACCATTCTCCAATCGGCGTTCTTCCGCATCACCGAAGTGATTCCCGTCGACCTCGCCGTCGAACAGATGAAGAAATTCATCGTCAAGAGTTATGGTAAGAAAGGCCAAGATATCGTCGACAAGAACTGGGCTGCGGTTGACCGTGGCGGCGAATACCGTCGCCTCGACATCGATCCCGCCTGGGCAAATCTTCCCGACGATGAAGTGCCCGCGACCGACGAACCCGAATTCGTCACCAAGGTGGTTCGCCCGATTAACGCCCAAGACGGCAATCTTCTCCCCGTGTCGGCATTCCGCACGAGCGAAGACGGCACATGGCCTGTCGGCACCGCCAAATACGAAAAACGCGGCGTAGCCGCATTCGTCCCCGAATGGAATCCCGAAACATGTATCCAATGTAACAAGTGCGCTTATGTTTGCCCCCACGCTGCAATCCGTCCGTTCCTCCTCGACGCCGACGAAATGGCGGCCGCTCCCTTCGGAGAAGAGAAGACACTCGTCGCCATCGGCAAACAATTCACAGGCATGCGCTTCGTTCAGGCCGTTGACGTGCTCGACTGTCTCGGTTGCGGCAACTGTGTGGACGTATGTCCGGGCAAGAAGGGCGAAAAGGCTCTCACGATGAAACATCTCGAAAGCCAACTCGACGTTCAGAAAGATTGGGAATACTGCGTTGAAAAAGTCGCATCGAAACAAAAACTCGTCGACATCAAAGCCAACGTTAAGAATTCACAGTTCGCCACTCCGCTCTTCGAGTTCTCCGGTGCATGCTCGGGTTGCGGCGAAACGCCCTACCTCAAACTTATCACCCAACTCTTCGGCGACCGCGAAATGGCATCGAACGCCACCGGTTGTAGTTCGATTTATTCCGGTTCGATTCCTTCGACACCTTACACAAAGAACGCCGAAGGTCACGGCCCCGCATGGGCAAACTCCCTTTTCGAAGACTTCTGCGAATATGGCATGGGTATGGTGCTCGCCAACGAAAAGATGCGTGAACGCCTCGTGGCTCTCGCCAAAGAAGCCCAAAGTTGCGACTGCTGCTCCGACGAATTGAAAGCACTTCTCGCCGAATGGATTGAGAAGAAAAACGACGCCGATGAAAGCCGTCGTCTCGCCGACGCAATCGTGCCTCTCGTAAAGGCTTGCGGCTGCGACCTCTGCAAGAAAATCGACGAACTGAGCCACTATCTCGTCAAACGCTCTCAATGGATTATCGGCGGTGACGGTGCAAGTTACGACATCGGTTTCGGCGGTCTCGACCACGTCCTCGCATCTGGTAAAAACCTCAACATCCTTGTGCTTGACACCGAAGTTTATTCCAACACGGGCGGCCAAGCCTCGAAGGCAACGCCTATCGGCGCCATCGCCAAATTTGCCGCTGCGGGCAAGCGTATCCGCAAGAAGGACCTCGGTCTGATTGCATCGACCTACGGCTACGTCTATTGCGCACAGATTGCCATGGGTGCCGACCAAGCACAAACGCTCAAGGCTATCCGCGAAGCCGAAGCCTACGACGGCCCATCGATTATCATCGCCTACGCTCCGTGTATCAACCACGGTCTGAAGGCAGGCATGGGCAAATCGCAACAGGAAGAGGCAAATGCCGTGGCTTGCGGCTACTGGCATCTCTGGCGTTACAACCCCGCTCTTGAAGCAGAAGGCAAGAATCCGTTCACACTCGACTCGAAAGAGCCCAACTGGGACGAATTCATCAACTTCCTCAAAGGTGAAGTGCGCTATGCTTCCGTGATGAAACAATATCCCGAAGAAGCCGAGCAACTCTTCAACGCCGCGAAAGAAAACGCCCAATGGCGTTACAACAACTATCGCCGTCTTGCCCGCCAGCAATGGGGACAAGAGCCCGAAGAGAGCAAGTAATCCTAATCCGACTATGGTCAGGCCTGCATTTCCGCAGGCTTGACCATATTTTATAAATCAAACGCAATGAACGAAGACGACAAACGACAACTGAAATCCGACGCCGACGACATTATGGATTCGGAATCGCTTTTCAATGCTATTTCATCGATTATAGAATCAACACGGTCGTCAATCGTAAAAGCCGTAAACACGACCATTGTTCACGCATATTACAATATCGGCAGATATATCGTCGAATTCGAACAAAACGGCGACAATAGAGCCGTATATGGTTCTCGATTACTGGAGAATCTTTCCGTCAAATTGTCTCAACGATTTGGAAAAGGTTTTTCAATCCAGAATTTGCGTAATATGCGACAATTTTACTATTCTTACTCTCAAATTCGCCAGACACCGTCTAGCGAATCTCCTAAACTCTTCACTCTCAGTTGGTCGCACTATCTAAAACTCATGCGAATTGACAATCCTGATGAACGCCAATTTTATGAAATAGAAGCGACGAACAACAATTGGAGCCTTCGCGAACTTGAGCGTCAATACGACTCGTCGCTATATGAACGATTGGCGCTTTCTCGCAACAAAGAAGAGGTGAAGAGACTCGCAAAGGAGGGACAAATAATCGAGAAACCAGCCGACTTGATTAAAGACCCATACATTCTTGAATTTGTTGGACTTGAGTCGAAAGCATCTTACACCGAATCCGACCTTGAAAACAAACTTATTGACAACTTGCAGAGTTTTCTCCTTGAATTAGGAAAAGGTTTTATGTTTGTAGGCAGACAATATAGAATCACATTCAGTGAGGATCATTTCTATGTTGATTTGGTGTTTTACAACCGATTTCTACGTGCTTTCTTCCTCATTGACTTAAAACGCGGCAAATTGCGGCACCAAGATATCGGTCAAATGCAAATGTATGTGAATTATTTTGACCGAGAAATAAAAACTGACGATGAAAACCCATCCGTAGGTTTATTGTTATGTGCCGACAAAAACGATGCAATAGTCCAATATACTCTTCCTGCTGACAACAATAACATTTTTGCAGGAAAGTATATGACATATCTTCCCGACAAAGAATCCCTTAAGAAATTATTAAGTGACAACATTAAATAACATGAACGAAGACGACAAACGACAACTGACATCCGACCCAGACGGGCTTCTCACCTACGAGTATATCGCCAATCATATAGACGACCCTGAAATCGACATCGAAAGTCTTGCCGACAATATGATACGCGTCGATGCTACCGGCCAATTCGTGGTCAGTGCCGCACGCTATCTCCACGCAATCGACTCAAAACGCTTTGCCAGTCCCATCGGCAGGCTCATTGCCGCCGCAATTGAAAAGGACCGCGAACACCGCTACATCGGCGACCTTCTCCAGTCGATATGGGGCGACGACTACGCCCAACACGTAGATGAACTCAACGCCTCCGACGACAATTTCCGTCGCATTTACAAACGCCTGTTCCCCAAAGGAATTTAAATCATTATGAATAAAATATTTGCCTTAATCGGCGTGCTCGCGTTAAGCGTCACGGCATGCAACGCCGACAACAAACAAGCCACAACCTCAACCAACAACTCCGCTACTGAAAAAATGGAAACCGCTCCCGACACCACATCCGTACGCGTCGCGCTGGAAACATCGCTCGGCGACATTACAATTCTTCTCTACGGCGACACTCCCCGCCACCGCGACAACTTCGTTAAACTCGTAAAAGAAGGCTACTACAACGGCGTTCTTTTCCACCGCGTCATCAACGAGTTTATGATTCAAACAGGCGACCCCGACTCGAAGGGAGCGCCCGCCGGCAAGCATCTCGGTGCCGGAGGTCCGGGCTATCAAATCGATGCCGAAATCGTCTATCCTCGCCATTTCCACAAACGCGGAGCCCTAGCCGCCGCTCGCCAAGCCGACCAAGTGAACCCGCAGAAGAAATCGTCGGGCTCGCAGTTCTATATAGTCACCGGCAAAGTGTATCCGGAAAGTCAAATCGCCGCTATCGAGAACCAACTTTCCATGTCGAAAAAACAGGCGATTTTCAATAAAAAGGCCGACCAGCACATGGACAAAATCCGCTATATGCAGCGTATGGGCGACCAAGCGGGCCTTAATGCCCTGCAAAACCGTCTCGTTGCCGAAACCGAGGCCGAAGCCGCAGGCGACGCCCCACGCCTTACAGATGAGCAAAAGAAAGCATACACTACCGTTGGCGGCACTCCTCACCTCGACAACGAATACACGGTCTTCGGCGAAGTAATCGACGGTATGGACGTGGTCGCAAAAATCGAAAAAGCAAAAACCGACAACGCC
>JAFZPB010000307.1 GCA_017552595.1 Muribaculaceae bacterium | reverse complement strand
TGCAATTTCTGCACAGTTTCGTTCGAAGATGCCGAGCGTATTGGGATTGGTCATCATCATGCCGGCGACTGTCTCGTCGAGCAGCGGACGAAGGTCGTCGACATCCACCGTACCGTCGGGACGGCTCTTGACCTGCACCACTTGGAAGCCTGCGATTGCGGCGCTGGCGGGGTTGGTGCCGTGAGCCGAATCAGGCACGATTATGCGACGGCGGGCGGTGTCGCCGCGGCTGTCGTGATAGGCACGGAGAATCATCATGCCCGTCAGTTCGCCGTGTGCACCGGCAAAGGGATTGAGCGTGAACTCGGCAAGACCGGCAATGCTCGAAAGCATCTTTTGAACGGTATAATACGCTTCGAGAGCACCTTGCGCCGTCAATGCCGGCTGCAACGGGTGAAGGCGCGCGAATTGAGGCAACGCGCACATCTCCTCGTTGATTTTGGGGTTATACTTCATCGTGCACGAACCGAGCGGATAGAAACCCGTATCTACGCCGAAGTTGTTGTTCGACATATTGGTGTAGTGGCGCACGACGGTAAGTTCGTCAACTTCGGGAAGTTCGGGTTTTGTGGCACGCATCAGGTTTTTGGGAAGCGTGTCGAGCCCGAGGTTCTTATGGTTATTGCGAGGGAGCGAATAGCCTTTTCGTCCCGCTTTCGAAAGTTCGAAAATCAATGTTCCGTAATACTTGTTGTTCATGACGTTGCGGGAGTTAGAGGTTATTGACTATTTCGATATATTTGTCGATGTCGGCGTCGGTCTGCATTTCGGTGGCTGCGACGAGGAGTGTGGAATCATCGAGTTTCACGCCTGCGAGGATTCCCGCTTCGGCAGCACGACGGATGAGTTCGTCGGCCGACCCGTCGATTTTGACGGCAAACTCGTTGAGGAACGGACGGTCGGGGTAAACGAGCCGCGCCTTGCCAGTTTCGGCCAAGCGTTTGGCGAGGTAGTGGGCGTTGGCGGCGGAAATGTCGTTGACTTCACGAAGTCCGTCAGGCCCCATAAGCGACAGATAGATGGTCACGAACAGCGCCATCAGGCTCTGATTCGAGCAGATGTTCGATGTGGCCTTTTCGCGGCGGATGTGCTGTTCGCGTGCCTGAAGGGTGAGCACGAAAGCGCGTTTGCCGTCGGCATCGCGTGTTGCGCCTACGATTCGGCCCGGCATCTTGCGGATAAGCGACTTGCGGGTTGCCAAGAATCCGACAAACGGACCGCCGAACGACATCGGCACGCCGAGGCTTTGACCGTCGCCGACGGCAATGTCGGCATCCCATTCGGCGGGAGTTTTCAGTGCGCCGAGCGTCGAAGCCACGCAGTTCATAATGAGCAGCGATTTCGCATCGTGGCATGCGGCGGCAAATCCGTCGTAGTCTTCGACGATGCCGTAGAAGTTGGGCTGAGCCACAACCACTCCTGCCACATCGCCTGCGGCAAGAAGTGCATCGAGATGGGCTTTGGATGTGACGCCGTTTTCCGCATCGACGGTCACCACTTCGATGTCCTGATAGCGGGCATAAGTGCTGACAACGGCGGCGACGGCGGGATTAACGGTGGCGGAAACGAGCACCTTGCGGCGACGTTTGGCTGCCGCCACGGCCATCATCATCGCTTCGGCGGTGGCTGTCGCGCCGTCGTACATCGAGGCGTTCGACACCTCCATGCCAGTCAAGGCGGCAATCATCGACTGATATTCGAAGATATATTGCAGCGTGCCCTGCGAGATTTCGGCCTGATAGGGAGTATATGATGTCAGAAATTCCGAGCGTGAGATTATGGAATTGATAACCGAGGGAGTGTAGTGGTCGTAGCAACCCGCTCCGGCAAAGCATGCGAGAGTGCGGTTTTTCTTGCCGAGGGCTTCGAAAAATTCGCGCACTTCTTTCTCGCTGAGCGCTGACGGCAGGTCGTAGTCCTTGGTCATCACCACTTCCTTCGGAAGCGTGTCGAAGAGATTCTCTATCGACGGCAAACCGACGACATCGAGCATCCGCTTGACATCGTCGTCGGTGTGTGGGAAGAAACGCATGTTAGAAATTATGAATGAGGAGTTAGTAATGCACAATGCATAAAGCATAATGCATAATTGATTTAACTTAATACCTTCGCAATGGGGATTTATCCTTCGAGGAGGCTGGCATATTCGTCAGCGTCGAGGAGTTCGTCGAGTTCGTTGGGTGCGGAGAGTTCGACTTTGATAATCCAGTTGGCGAATGCGTCTTTGTTGATAAGTCCGGGTTCGTCGATAAGGGCTTCGTTCACCTCGATGACGGTGCCGCTGACGGGCGAGATAAGGTCGGAAGCGGCCTTGACACTTTCCACTGCACCGAATTCTTCGCCGGCGTTGACTTCGTCGTCAACTTCGGGGAGGTCGACATAGACCACGTTTCCGAGTTCGTGTTGGGCATAGTCGGTAATGCCGATGAATCCTACGTTGCCTTCAACGCGGACATACTCATGCGATTCTGTGTAGCGTAAACCTTGTAATACGGTTGACATAATTGGTAGATTTAAATGGTTATTGTTAAATTAGTTATATATTTTCTTTGAAAAGTTCGGGTTGTTGGAGTTGACCGCGTGAAAAACTGCGGTAGTTGTCGCGTTCGATGTCGGAATCATCGACCTCTTCGAGCGGCGTCGCCTTGTCGAGAACAAAGCGAAGATATTTGATTGTCATTCCGCGGTCGAGCCATTGTTGCTCATAGAATGTGCGGATTGAAAGGATATCGTCAGCGATTCCCGAGTTGTAGAGGTCGGGCGAGTCGGCGAGGATTTCAAGGCCGTTGGCTTCGACAAGTCGGCTTGTATAGGTGTAAAGAAACGGGCTGTCGGTTTTCAGATTGACGACGGCGGAGTCGCCGATAGTCTGGCGATAGAGTTCGAGAAACCGCTTTGAGGTGAGCCGTTTGCTGGTTTTCTTCATCTGCGGGTCGGGGAAAGTAATCCAAAACTCGCCGATTTCGCCGTCGGCAAAAAAGTGCGGAAGGAGTTCAATGCTCGTGCGGAGAAACGCCAAGTTTTTGAGGTTGTCGCGGGTGGCTTCCGACGCGCCGGTCCACATCCGCGCGCCCTTGATGTCGATGCCGATGAAATTACGGTCGGCATAACGTCGGGCGAGGCTGACGGTGTATTCGCCTTTACCGCAACCAAGTTCCACGACAATCGGGCGGTCATTGCCGAAGAAATCGGTGTGCCACTTTCCTTTGAGGGGAAACCCCGTAGCGACGAGGGTGGCATACGGATATTGGAACACGCAATCAAACGTGTCCATATCCCTGAATTTCTTCAGTTTATTCTTGCCCATATTGTTAAGCGGCGGTTATCTGCGGGCGAGTTTGAAGTTTGCCTCCGTACCGTTGGCAAGGCGCACGGCTATGACATAGATGGGAGCCGACCAGTCGGCGGTGTCGAGGCTGTAAGTCTCTGCTTTGGGTTGAACGAGGGCATATTTGCGGCCCTGAGTGTCGAACACTGCCAATTGGGCGATTTCGCCGTCCTTGGAAATGATGCGCAGCGTGAGACCTTCGAAGCGGGCTTCGACTGCGGCGTTCTTGTCGGCGTCGGAGTTCACTGCCACAACGCCCGTAGTGTCGATATGGAAGAGTTGCCATTGTTCGGCGGCGCGGAAGTCGTTGATGAGTTCTTCCTTAACCACGAGGGTTACCGACGGTTGGTCGACATCTTCCCACACGTCTTCGCCAAGTTCGGGCACAGAGTTGAGCGCGTTGGCGTAGAGGGTTTGGAGCGAAGTCCATCCTTCGAATGCGTTGTCGTCGATTTTCGAAAGCGTCGAGGGAAAGGTGAATTCGGTTATCTGGTCCCAACCGGCGAAGGCGAAGCGGCCGATTTCGGTGGTGCCTTCGGGAAGAGCGCTATTCGAGTTCAAGTTCTTCACGCCCGTGAATTGGTAGTCGCTGACTTTTCTTGCGGCGGGAGATGCCACATACGATTCGATTGCCGAACCGAAGAACGCGCCTTCACCCACTTTGGTAATGCCTTCGGCGAGAGTCACGTTGGCAAGACTTGCACAATTGGCGAACGCCCAATCGCCGATTTCCGACATATTGCCCAAATCCGTCATATCAACGGATGTCAAACCCGAACCGTTGAAAGCATTCGCTCCCACAGATTCGAGAAGTGCAGGAAATTGGATGGCGGTCAACGACGAGCAGTCCAAGAATGCCTCGTCGCCGATTTCCGACATCGATGCGGCAGGAAGACTAACATTGGCGAGAGCCGGACATTCGGCGCAGAAACCGTTGGGGAGTTTGCTGACGGTCAGAGCCGACGCATCGACCGATTCGAGGTTGGATGAGCCACGGAAAAGGCTTTCGCCCAAGTCGGTGACTGTGGCGGGAATCACTACGGAGGAGAGCCGGTCGCAGTTGGCGAAAGCGGCGTTGCCGATTTTCGTCACTGACGCGGGAATAGTAATTTGGAGGAGGTCGGACGAAGTGAACGCACCTTCACCGATGGCGGTAATGCTCGGCGGGAGCACGATGCTTGAAATCTTGCTGCCCATGAAAGCATAATCGGGAATTTCGTTGGCGTCGAAAGTGTTACGATTAAGCAGCACAGGGTCGCCCGAATATGCCACAACTTCCACCCCTGCCAAATTTAGGCTCGTAAGTTTGGTCAACGTGTTGTTGATGTAGTCGAAATCGGAGGCGTCGATTGTGCCTGTGATAGTCAGTGATGTTTCGTTGGGGTCGATTCCAGCCGAATGGAGATTTCCGGCAATGTTAGCCACTTGAGCGGCATTAGCCGACACAAAACACGAAACGATTGCAATGGTTGCTGTCAGTATGATTTTTTTCATGACGATGGGTATTGTCGTTCAGTCAATAAATTCGAAGTTAACTATTATTGTGCAAACTTAACGATTTTTTTTGAAAACACCGCTATTTTCCGTCACTTTTTTCAAAAGTGCCCCTTTCTCGAGCGTTTTCCGCGTAGCGTTTCCTAATCGTGTGTCCAGCGAAACTGCGTCAAAAATGATGTTATCAGCGACAACATCCCTACCGTTGATAAGCCATAATTTAAGCGGTTGATTTACCTTTACAGTAAATCAACCGCATTGGCTCTTAAAAGACGTTGATAAAATTATAACTCTAAATCTTTTGTTTTGGCAGCAACTTCTTTAAGCCATTCGGAATAGACATCAAAAAATTTGCCGTTCTCTATATCTAATAGGAATTCGTATGTTTCAGCACTTGATACTGCAACTCTGAGAGGTTTCCACCACGGCCAAACTAGTGAAGTCTCACCGTCGTATCTTAACCTTTCTCTAAGTGCATTACATACACTTTCATCGACTTTGTGGAGTTCTATATCTTTGTGGACAATTCCAAATAACTGCCCTACCCCTTCTGGATTGAAAATCAAATAAGTATAATTCCAAGTAGGAACTGCTATTTTGCAATGAAACCCACATTGGTATTTATGATAGCCTTCGTAGTCTTCGCTAATTATTTCGTAGCCCGAAAATAAATCATCCAAAAGTTTATAGAGTGGTTTATAAAAGTGCTCTTTCAACAAATCTTGTAACAGTTCTTTGACTGCAATATCAATTTGCTCTTTCAAGAGAGAAACGTCTCTAATTGCTCTCAAATAATCTTGCACGCTATTCAGTTTTAATTTGTCTATCATTTTTTTTCTTATTCTTTTATAGATGGGTTTATCACTTTCTCTTTCTCCACAAATACCTTTGAGATAGTCTAAATACTGTCTTAATGCAGCAATTAGCAATTCTTCTTTAATAGGCATTTCAGGAATAATTTGTTCAAGCCATGGAATTATGTGATGTTTATAATCAAGTTTAATATATCGGCCATCGCTTTCATCAGAGTATTCCAAAATGCCTTTAACTTCGTCTGTCAAACTGATTTCAGACACTTCTTTTTGACCATCTTTTGTTAGATATATTACAATTATATTCTTCGGGCTGAAAGATTCCTTTATAACCTTTTTCACATAACGCTCTAATTGCGTGTCTTGGTCTCCGGCACCACAAACTTTGTTCTCTATTATAATTGCGAACTTTTTATCTTTGCCATCTTTAATTAGCAAATCAATATGACCATCTTCATTTTTGATATGCGGAGAATTACAACTCAAAAAACCAACATTTGCTTGACATCGACTTCGTATAAGCTGTAAGAAATGATTATAAATTGGGTATTTGCCTCCACCGCTATATTTCAGTAGCACTTTCAATATTCTTGAATGGGCATTTTCACCTGCATGCAGTTCGTCTATAATATTGGCTCCATACGGTCGTTTGCCCAACTCCTTGACAAGAAGCTCGCTAATGCAATGGGCTATATCAATAAGCTCTTGATTGTGGTTCATTTATTAGTTTTTATAAATATTATGCAAATATATAACAAATATTTTTACTTTCTCATTATTTTTCTGATTTTTATTGTTCATTATCTCGCGCCTGTTTAATGCCGAAGCCTCTTGTTATTTCAAAGCAAATCCGACGGCAGGCGATGATTATCGCTTTTGCCGTCGGATTAGTTGTTCTGAGCCTACTTATTTGCGACTTGTGAAACGTGAAGTGATTACAAAACCACCTTGTGTCCTGCGCCCCCTATCGAAACGACATAGAATCCGTGACCGTCGACGGGATACTCGTTGAGTCCGCGATTGACTTTGATTGACTTGAGAAGACTTCCGCTAACGGTGTAGATTCGAGCCTCTGTGTCGATGTCGCTCTTGATGATAATGCTATTGTCGCCTGTCAGCACTTTTACATTATCGCCATCGGAAACGGCGGCGACAGATGTGGTGGAAGGAATCTTCTCGGTCTCGTCCTTCATGTTGATTGAAAACTCACCCGGGCGCTTGAACTCTTTGGTATAGACATTGCCGAAACTGTCGGTAACGCGGATGTTGACAGTTGTGGTTGCGCTTGATGTGGGGATTCGGAACATGTGGGCGTTTTTATAGGCTTGACAGTCGCTTGACAAAGACAAACTTCGTTTCTGCCGCTCAAGTGCGTATGCGAGAGTTTGCAACGGGTCTTCGGCCGCAACACGCACGGGTTTCAGCGTTGTCGCCTTGCCGTTAGAGCCTATTTCTTCCGCTTCCACTTTCCAATCGGTGTCGTAATTGAATATGTTGAGCAATACGGAGTTGGCATAGTTGTCGTAAGTGCTGCTCGCGTAGTTCATTTTCGACGGGTTGTTCTCGAAATATGTTACGAGGTAGGAGTTCGAGCCAAATAACGAACGTACTTTATTCATGTCGAAAGCCCGGAACTGTGCGTTGCCGTTGTTTTCCATCGAGTGATATTCCCATTTGATATCTTTCCCGTCAACGTAAACCACTTCATATCCACCGGGGGAACCATCCCTGCATATATGGCGGTCGGTATAGTAGCCGGTCCACCACCATGTGCCGCAAATTGCCGCCACGTTGTTCTCGTGGATATTCGGGTAGGCGGCGGGATGTGTGTGGTAGTTGTAGTGGGTGTGACCGGTCCAGATATGCACGGTTTGGAAGTCTTTTAACGCCTCGGAGAGAAGTACGCTGGAATTTACTCCACCATTATCAAGTCCTACGATAACGCTGAAATCGGAAGGTTTCAATTTCCAAACAGGCACGTGCAGTTCGATTATCACCGGCGTCGATTTGTCAACAAGTTCGAGGTCTTTTTTGAGCCAAATAAGTTGTTCGCTCGTCAGTTGTCGGTTATAGTCGCGGCTTCCGACAACGCCAGTGTCGTACGTGCCGCCGGTGTCGTTGTTGAGATATATCACATCATCGAGGGAGACATAATGCACTTGCCCGATATTGTAACTGTAGTGGTTGGGGCAAACGTTGTTGCGCCATGCTCCACCAGCGTTGAAGTCGCACGATGTACCTGCCGCGACAGCCGCGTCGTTGTCGTGGTTGCCCATCACGGGGAATAGTGTCATGGGGTAATTATCAGATACGAGCGTGCTCATAAAACTTGACAAATCGTAATTTTGACCATACCAGTATCTGTCCCAAGCCAAGTCGCCCAAGATAGTCGAATAGATGGGCTTAACGCCGGCTTCAGTGACTTCGTTACGCAGGCGTTCAACAAAACCGTTACTGAATTGGTTTATGTCGTTGATGCGGTTTGAGAGATGGGCGTCAGCACCTACCACCATTATGT
Organism: Muribaculaceae bacterium; assembly: GCA_017552595.1. GTDB lineage: Bacteria > Bacteroidota > Bacteroidia > Bacteroidales > Muribaculaceae > RUG14106. The sequence goes on along the minus strand of JAFZPB010000307.1, from coordinate 13,097 downwards.
AATTGTCGTTATCAACATCGTTAATCTCAAAATTATGCTCTTCCACCGTGTTAACGTCGGCCGTCAACTTTGCCCAGAACTGCGGGTTAAACCCGTTTGCCACATCGGGCTCATAACCTCGAGGCAGTGTGTAGAACACCGACCCGTTCTTTTTGTGGCTTCGCAACGAGTAGTAGCCATTATCGTCAGTGACCGTGGTAAGTATGCCGTCGCTCACCGGCACCCCTGCCACACCAGTCGATTTGCAAGTAATGCGCCCTATTATGTTGGGGGCGGCAACGTCGTAGTTCTTTATCACAATGTTGTCGAGGAATATGCGGTTACGGTATTCGCTGCCGTCATTCAAATTGAAATCGCCTCCGATGAAAGCGATGCGGGTTGCGGATGTCGCGCCCTCGATTGTGACGGTGTATTTGGTGAAACCCTTATTCCAAATTTTCTTGCCGGTCGCGTCGACTTGTTTATTGAAATGATTTGCGGAGTCCAAATTGATATAAGCGACGTCGTTGAGGGTGATGCTGTTGCCGTTTTCGTCGATATAGGCCACGTTGTTCTTCACGAAGTGGACTTCGCCGCCATTCTCGCTATTACTTCCGACACCGCCTTCAACATTTATCACCTTGCCTGCGCCAAGGGCCGCCACATATAGTTGTTGCGGGTCGATATACGCGAGTGTTCCCGAAGTGAATCCTGTGGCTTGAAACGCAACCGTGACAGTGGCAGTCCCTTGAATGTCGAGTGCCGGACTGATGATGTCGCCGGCGTAGCCCGTTTTGCCCAACTTGACAAATCCTTGACGACCGTAGGCATACGACGAACGGCTTGTCCAACCGTGTGCCTTCTCGTCATCGGTCCAGTTTTTGATGCCCTTTTCTCCTGTGGTGGTCCAACCCAATTCACTGCCATAACTGAGCCAGGAAAAGCCTTCGCTGACATAAGTGGGGTTATAGTCCTCAACAACGATATTGTCAAGGAAAATGCGGTTGCGGTAGTCCGTGCCGTCGTTTAAGTTGTAATTCCCTGAGATAAAAGCGATTCGGGTTGCGGATGACGCGCCCTGCACGGTTACGGAGTAGTGGGTAAATCCCTTTTTCCATATTTTCGTGCCGGTTGCGTCGACTTGTTTGTTAAAGTGATTTGCCGAGTCCAATTTGATATAAGCGGCGTTGTGAAGCGTGATATTGTTGCCGTTTTCATCAACATAAGCCACGTTGTTGGCAACGTAGTGGGTTTCGCCCCCATTAACGCTGTTGCCGCCGACACCGCCCGTCACGTTCACTACCGTTCCGGCCCCTAAGGCCACAACATATAATTCTTGTGCGTCGATGACCGATAACGTCGACGACGTAAAACCTGTGGCTTGGAATGACAGTGTGACTGTCTTAGTGCCGCTGATATCGAGTGCCGGGGTGATGATATCGCCGCCATAGCCCAATTTGCCGAGTTTAACAAACCCTTGACGACCATAGGCATACGAAGTACGGCTTGTCCATCCGTGCGCCTTCTCATCATCGGTCCAGTTTTTGATGCCCTTTTCTCCCGAGGTGGTCCACCCCAGTTCACTTCCATAACTGAGCCACGAGAATTTTTCGTTGAGATAAGTGTCGGCATTTGCATTTATCGCGAATGTTACGACTGTCGCAATCGATGCGGCAAATTTTATAAGATTTTTCATGTCATTTAAAGTCTTTATTCTGCAGTATGATGATTTAACAAAATAACTTGGCAAAAATACAAATAAAATCCGAAATCATCAACCCTTGCGGTCGGACTTTTTTCTACGTTTCCAATTGTGTAATCTTCGATTGAAAAAATTTGGATAAATTTTCAAAAGTAAATCTGCAAAAATCGCCGAATTACGCATCCTCATTGAATGTTGAAAACATTTTTTATTTTTTATTTGATTTTCATCCGTAAACGCTTTGTTTTGAATTATAAATTGATTAACTTTGCAAACGATTTAGACCATGCCTTAAACGACAGTCCAAACGCCCTATTTTCTGAACGAAAATGACCGATTTTGTCTATCATACTCCGGCGCTTCTCCTGCCTTCAATCGACGGCTTGAACATCAATCCGTCGGGCACCTACGTCGATTCCACTTTCGGCGGCGGCGGGCATTCGCGGGCCATTTTGGACAAACTCGGCAGCAACGGCAGGCTCTTCGGCTTCGACCAAGATATCGACGCCCTCGACAATGCGACCGCAGACGATAGATTTACATTTGTACACGGCAACTTCCGCCACATGGCCAACTTCCTACGCTACTACGGCGTGACGGCTGTGGACGGCGTTTTGGCCGACCTCGGAGTGTCGTCGCATCACTTCGACGACCCTGAACGCGGTTTCTCTTTCCGCTTCGACGCTCCGCTCGACATGAGAATGAATCAAAAATCCGACATCACGGCGGCGGAAATCATCAACACGGCCGACGAAGAACGCCTTTCATCGCTCTTCCGCCTCTACGGCGAACTCCCCACTGCGCGTAGGCTTGCACACGCAATCGTCACCGCTCGGACGACAAAGGCAATCACCACCACAGCCCAACTAATCGCCACGGCCGAACCGTTTGTCAATCCGCGCCAACAAAAGAAAGAATTGGCGCAGATTTTCCAAGCGCTGCGAATCGAGGTGAACGACGAAATGGGCGCGCTCAAATGCCTGCTCACGGCCTCTACCGACCTCATCAAGGAGGGCGGACGCCTCGCCGTTATCACCTACCACTCGCTTGAAGACCGCCTCGTCAAAAACTTCATGCGCTCAGGCAACATCGACGGCAATGTCGAAAAGGACTTTTTCGGCCGCCAACTTTCGCCGTTCCGTCAGGTAAACTCAAAGCCGATAGTAGCCGACGAAAACGAGGTGAACAACAATCCCCGCTCACGAAGCGCAAAACTCAGAATAGCAGAACGTATCAACCCTCTAAACAAATAACTCCGACTATGAAGAAACAGACCGACAAAGATTCACCGAAGACGACAAATGTGTTCCAGACGTTGTTCAACATGATTCGCACGGGAGAAATCATTTCCAGCGAATGGTTCGTTCGCAACTGGCCGAAAGTTTTCGCCGTTGCGTTCACAATCTTCATCTATATCACATGTCGCTTCAATTACTCGTCAACTATGGAAGGCATCATCACGGCCCGTCAACAACTCAAAGCGGTACATGCCGAAGAAGTGCGCCAACGCGCCCTCTACAACAGCAGCATCTGCGAGACGTCGATGCAGCAACTTGTCGATTCCCTCCACCTGAACCTTACCGTTCAGACCCAACCGCCCTTTATTCTCGAATAACTAACCATTTATCATCAATCGCTATGACACTGAAAATTTCACCAAAAAGAATCGCGTTTCTCCTCGCCTTCGCAGGAGCGCCCGCTTTCTTCGCCTGCAATTCGGGCGACGTCAATAATCCCAAATCATCAACCGACAAAACCCGACCGCAATGAGAAAAGACAGTAAACGACGTATATATTGGCGCTATCTCTTGGTTCTTGTTTTAGTGGTTTTGCTCGCTGTGAGAATCATCTGGAAAGAAGTTAAAACCACAGTCGTGGATGCCGATAAATGGAACGCTCAGATGGAGGCTTTTCTCGGCCGCTCGTTGACCGTACCGCCTGAGCGCGGCGACATCATTTCGGCCGACGGCAAAGTTTTGGCGACGAATATGACTTATTACGACATCCGTCTCGACTATCGCTCCGAGAGGTTCAACGAGAAAATGCTGAACGACAGCATCGACCTCCTTTCCGACAGTCTGGCAACATATTACCCGAAACGTACGGCGGCAGAGTGGAAAGAACATCTGCTGCGCCCGCTCGAAACGCCTAAAAAGAATCGTCCACGCGCCTATCTCGTTTTGAAAAACTTGAATATCGACCAGTGCGAACATGTTCGCTCTTTCCCGTTTTTCAATCAAAAGAACAAAAACAGGTCGGGCTTTACCACCGACGCCCACACCAAGCGTTGCTATCCCTACGGCAAAATGGCGAAACGAAGCATCGGGCACGTCAACGAAAGCCGACCCTTTGAGATTCACGGTTTTTCGGGCATCGAAGCATCGCTCGACTCGCTTCTGTTCGGCACTCCGGGCCACACCCGCAAGACGCCGATGCTCACCGGCATCTACAACGAGGTTGACGTGAAGCCTATTCGCGGTTTCGACGTTGTCACCACTATCGACATCGACATGCAGGAAATCGTCGAAAACGAACTTAACGCCATGCTCGATTCCGCCGACGCCGAATGGGGCGTGGCCGTACTGATGGAAGTGGCGACAGGCGACATCAAGGCCATCTCCAACCTCGAGAAAGAACGAATCGAGACCGACACCGCTACCCACGCGTTCCGCTATACGGGACGTATCGTCGAAGGTATGAACCGCGCCGTGATGGGCTTCGAACCCGGGTCGGTTGTCAAACCCATCTCGATGCTTATAGCCTTGGAAAGCGGCGCTGTGACGAGTCCCAACCAAATGATTACAATCGGTGACCACTTCGCCTACGCTGGAGGAAAGCCCATCCGCGACTCCCACTATAATTCGGCTTTGACAGCCGAAGGCGTGATTGAGCAGTCATCGAACATCGGCATGGCACGAATAATCACAGGAAAATTCCATAACAACCCGCAGGCTTTCCGCAAAGCGCTCGAAGAACGCGGGTTCTTCGAACCGATGAAAACCGGCATCGCAGGCGAACGAGTTCCACGTTTCGCTGATTTGACAAGCCACGGTGCGCGTTTGAATCTTTCGCGTATCTGCTTTGGATACGCCTCTGAAATCCCGCCCATCTACACTCTTTCGATTTACAACGCCATCGCAAATAACGGCCGCTATGTGCGTCCCCACCTCGTCAACCGCATTATCGGCAATAATATCGATTCTACGCTCGTAATCACCCCGATTCGCGAAAGAATCTGCACCGAAAAGAACGCCAAAATCCTACAAAATATGCTTAAGAAGGTGGTTTGGGGCGACCACGGCACGGCACGCCGTCTAAAAGACGACCAAGTGGCCCTCGCCGGAAAGACGGGAACCTGCCGAATCATTGACGAGAAATCCGGACAGTATATCGCTGCCCACCGATTCGCCTTCTGCGGATACTTCCCAGCCGACAATCCGCAGTATTCCTGCATCGTGCTCGTCAGCCACCCAAGAAAGGGCGCACTCTCCGCACCTGCCACAAGCGGACAGACAATGCTGAGAATCGCCCACAAGATGTTCTCTCGCGGAATGTTGAACAACTATTCCGACTATAAGACATCTCCCGCAGCCGCAGCCGATTTAATTCCCAATTTGACGGCATCACTTAGCGAAGGCCAGACAAATTCCATTAAACAAATCACCGGCGTCAAAAATGTGCGGCCCGCGCGCATGCCTGTCACTTCGCCGACCGACTCCGTTCCGAATGTCGTCGGCATGGACCTCCGCAAAGCCGTCACGATTTTGGAAGGAAAAGGCTTTTCCGTGTCGTTCAAAGGCACAGGTTACGTGGCAAGCCAGACCCGCGAAGGCAAGAAAGTAAGACTTACGTTAAAATTCTGATTTAATGAATATAAACAACAAATTAAACGAACTCATTCAATCTGTCAGCCCGCTCAAAGTCGTGGGGCCGACCGATTTGACCATAAACAACATCACTTTAGACTCGCGCACAGTCGCCAATGGCGATATGTTCGTGGCGGTGCGCGGTGCGCTCGTCGACGGTCACACCTTCGTCGGCAAAGCCTTAGCCGCGGGAGCAGTTGCAGTTGTCGTGGAAGATATGCCCGAAGCGATTGCCGATGGCGTCGCCTACATCCTCGTGGAATCGACGTCGCGCGCACTTGCCCAACTTGCCGACGCTTTCTATTGCCACCCGTCACAGAAGTTGACGCTCGTAGGCGTGACCGGCACAAACGGCAAAACCACCATCGCTACACTCATCTACGAAATGGCGCAACTTATGGGAGAAAAAGCGGGATTGCTTTCGACCGTGGCTAACTATGTCGGCCGACGTGAAATCGAAGCCGACCGCACCACCCCCGACGCGCTCACCATCAACCGGCTTCTCGCCGAAATGGTCGAAGACGGTTGCACTATAGCCGCAATGGAAGTCAGCAGCCATGCTGTTGTTCAAAACCGAATCTACGGTCTCGACTTCGACGGTGCGATTTTCACAAACCTTACCCGCGACCACCTCGACTACCACAAAACCGTCGAGGCATACCGCGACGCAAAGAAAGGATTTTTTGATGCCCTCAAGCCCGAAGCATGGGCGCTAACCAACGCCGACGACCGCAACGGTCTGTTTATGCTTCAAAACTGCGCGGCACGGCATTTTACCTACTCTCTCCGTAGCCTCGCCGACTTCACGGGCCGCGATATCGAAAATCATCTCGACGGCACCCTCATCGCTTTCAACGGCACTGAAGTTTTTACTCGTTTTATCGGAGAATTTAACGTCTATAACCTCACCGCCGTTTACGGCGCCGCCACGCTTATCGGCTGGAATCCGCAGGAAATCGCCGTAAATATGAGTCTATTGCGTCCCGTTGCCGGCCGTTTCGAAATCGTAAGCACCGAAGGACGCGACGATTTGCCCACTGTCGTAGTCGATTATGCCCACACCCCCGACGCACTTGTCAACGTGTTGAGCACAATCCGCAACATCAACGGCGTGGCACGAATCCTTACCGTGGTGGGTTGCGGTGGAAACCGCGACAAAGGCAAACGCCCAATCATGGCAGTAGAAGCCTCACGCCGCTCCGACACGCTCATCATCACCTCCGACAATCCACGCGACGAACAGCCCGAAGACATTATCGCCGACATGGAAGCAGGGCTCGACCCAGTCCAACGGAAACGTGCTTTCAAAGTTGTTGACCGCACGGAAGCCATCCGCCTTGCCATCACCCTCGCCCAGAAAGGCGACGTGGTGCTCATCGCCGGAAAAGGCCACGAGACATATCAGGAAGTCGCCGGCAAGCGTCATCATTTCGACGACCGCGAAATCGCCGCCCAAGCCCTCAATGACAAATAACATAAACGAATTAAAGAAACTACGACAATATGTTATACCATTTATTTGAAGCCCTCAAGGATTACGACATTCCAGGCGCACGATTGATGACCTACATCACTTTCCGCGCCAGTGTGGCTCTCGTTCTATCTATTTTCGTTGCCACCTATTTCGGCCGACGCATCATCAACAAACTTCAACGTATGCAAATCGGCGAAGTGGTGCGCGACCTCGGCATGGCCGACCAGATGCAGAAGAAAGGCACTCCGACGATGGGCGGAATCATCATCATTTTGGCCATCATGGTGCCTTGTCTGCTTATCGGCAAACTCAACAACGTATATATGATTCTAATGCTCGTATCGACGATGTGGCTCGGAACGATAGGCTTCCTCGACGACTACCGTAAATTCAAATTCCGCAACAAGGCCGGTCTGAAAGGCAAATATAAAATCTTCGGGCAGGTGGGCCTCGGCCTTATCGTTGGCCTTACGATGTATCTCAGTCCCGACGTAGTTATTCGCGAAAACCGTGCCGTTGAGCACCCTGAAGGCAACAAGACTGAAATCACATACGAAAAGGAAGACATCAAAACCACACAGACCACCATTCCTTTCGTCAAAAACAACAACTTCGACTATTCCGTTTTGACAGGATGGCTCGGCAAATATGCCCAAACAGGCGGGTGGATTCTGTTTATCCTCATTGTGATTTTGGCTGTCACCGCCACATCTAACGGCGCAAACCTCACCGACGGACTCGACGGATTGGCGACAGGCACATCGGCTATTATCGGCGTGGCATTGGCGATTATGGCATATCTCGGCGGCCACATCGTCTATGCCTCATATCTCAATATCATGTTCGTGCCGCAAAGTGCCGAACTCGTGGTGTATATGGCGGCTTTCATCGGGGCGTTAATCGGTTTCTTGTGGTATAACGCCTACCCCGCCCAAGTGTTTATGGGCGATACCGGCAGTCTGACACTCGGCGGCGTTATCGCCGTTTTCGCCATCCTCATCCACAAAGAGTTGCTCATTCCCATTCTTTGCGCGCTCTTCTTCCTCGAGGACATCTCGGTGATGCTTCAAGTGGCATACTTCAAACTTACCAAAAAGAAATACGGCGAAGGCCGACGGATATTCAAGATGACGCCGTTACACCATCATTTCCAGAATGCGGGCAACGAGTCGATTAAGGCAAAATTAAACTGGCCCAACCAGTCAATGCCTGAATCGCGTATCGTCATCCGTTTCTGGATTATATCAATCCTTTTGGCCGCCCTTACATTCGCAACTCTCAAAATCCGTTAATCACTAACAATCCGACAATTATTTCAACCGATATATGAAACGTTTAGTAGTTTTAGGTGGAGGTGAAAGCGGCACAGGCGCCGCAATCCTCGGTAAGGACAAAGGTTTCGACGTTTTTCTTTCCGACTTCGGGAAGATAGCGCAAAAATATACCGACCAACTTGATGCCGAAGGCCTCGATTGGGAGGAAGGCCAGCACACTGAGGAGAAAATTCTCAATGCCGACCTCGTGGTGAAAAGCCCTGGCATTCCGCCTACGGCTCCCATCGTCAAGGCTATCGTCGAAAAGGGAATTCCCTTGATTTCCGAAATCGAATTCGGCGGCTACTTCACCGAGTCGAAAATGGTTTGTATTACCGGTAGCAACGGCAAAACCACCACCACGATGCTCACCTACCACATTCTTCAAAAAGCGGGTATCGACGTGGGCCTCGCCGGAAACGTGGGCAACAGCCTCGCCTATCAAGTGGCACGCGACCCCCACGAAGTCTATGTTATCGAACTTTCGAGTTTCCAACTTGAAAACATGTACGATTTCAAGGCCAACATCGCCGTCATCCTCAACATCACGCCCGACCACCTCGACCGCTACGACTACAAAATGCAGAACTACATCAACGCAAAGTTCCGCATTCTCCAGAATATGACGCCCACCGACGCGTTTATCTATTGGCAGGACGACCCCGTCATCACCAGCCAATTGAAGCGCATCGCCGTCGAAGCGAGCCTTTTCCCCTTCTCGGAGGAAAAAGAGGAAAATTCGGCGGCATACGTCGATGCCGAGAACAACCTCATCATCAACGGCGGAAAAACGTCGGTCAACATGCCCCGTGCCGACCTCGCTCTTTCAGGACTTCACAATCTCTACAACTCGATGGCTGCAGGTCTGTCGGCTGCAATCCTGAACGTAAAGAAGGAAGTTATCCGCAAAGCCCTCTCCGATTTCGAAGGCGTCGAGCACCGTCTTGAATACGTCGCCACCGTAGACGGTGTACGTTACATCAACGATTCCAAAGCCACAAACGTCAATTCTTGCTGGTATGCCCTCGAGAACAGCCCGAAAAACACCATCCTCATTCTCGGCGGCAAAGACAAGGGCAACGATTACTCGGAAATTCTACCGCTCGTCCGCGAAAAGGTGAAAGCCATAGTCTGCATGGGCAAAGACAACGCCAAATTGCTCGACTTTTTCACTGGCGAAGTGCCCGCCATCCGCGACACCCATTCGCTCGACGACGCCATCGCCGCCTGTCGCGAGTTGGCCACCGAAGGCGACACAGTGCTGCTCTCGCCGTGCTGCGCAAGTTTCGACCTCTTCAACAGTTACGAACACCGCGGCACCCTTTTCAAAGAAGCCGTAAACAATCTTAATTCACACAAATAACAAACCTCTTATTCACCTAATTTATGGAAACAAACGTTAACGACAAACCGAAGTTTTTCTACATGGGGCGCGATGTCCCGAAGGCCGACAGTTTTATTCGCGGGGCCTACATCGCGCTAATCTGTATTTCCGTCGTGGAATTCTACAGCGCGTCAAGTTCTGTCATCCGCAACGGAGCCATCTTCTCGCCCGTCATCAGCCATGTTTTCAGCCTCTTGCTTGGCGTTCTTGTCATGTACGTCACATCGCGAATCCACTATTCCTACTTCCGATTGCTGATTCCGGTGTTTGCCCTACTGAGTATGGTAGCCGTTATCTATTCGTCGTTTTTCGGCGAAACAATCAATGGCGCCCATCGTACATTCTCGCTCGGCTTTATCAACGTACAGCCACCCGAGTTCGTCAAACTGTCGGCTGCTCTAATCACGGCATTGATTCTGTCAAACTCACAACTTCCCGACCGCCCCGGCGTCACCAACAAAGGCCTCGCAATCGCCGCGGGAGCCATTCTCGTTTTTGGCGCGTTACTTTTCTCCGAAGGCCTGACCAACACCATATTGATGATGACTATTTCGTTGTCAGTGATGATTTGCAGCGGCGTGGGAGTGAAAAAATTCTTCATCGTCATGCTCGTCTATGCAATTGTAGGCGCATGCGGAGTCGTTTATAAAATCAGTCACCGCGACGACAAGTCACAACCCGAAGAGTATGTCATCGCGCAGGTTGACAAGGCGGCAGAGAATAAAGGCGGCGGCCTGTCAAACCGTTCCGGCGAATGGCTGTTCCGTATATTCGACTTCTTTAGAGGCGATTCCGTTCCACTCTACGAGCAGGATATCACCTCGAAGAATGCGCAAAAAATGTACTCCCACCTTGCGCAGGCCCACGGCGGCGTAGTTGGCGTTATGCCCGGCAACGCCCGCGAAAACACCCGTCTGCCGCTCGTGTCGTCCGACTTCATCTACGCCCTCATCATCGAGGACTTCGGATTGATTGGCGGCCTAATCGTCCTATTCCTGTACATTTTCATATTCGTCAGGGCCGGCGACCTGTCAAGGCGTTGCAACGCCACCTTCCCGAAACTCCTGCTACTCGCATGCGGCGTGATGATTGTGTTCCAAGCCCTGTTCCACATGTCGATTGTGACAGGGGCGTTCCCTGTGTCAGGACAGCCGTTGCCGTTGATTTCCCGCGGCGGAACTTCTATTCTCGCCACATCGGTGGCTTTCGGCGTCATGCTTTCAGTTACCCGATTCGCCGACTTCGGCGGACGTAAGAAAAAACGCAAAGCGAAACAAGCCGCGGAAGAGGCCAACCTCAACCTCGACAACGTTGACAACATTGACGACGAACCTGTCACCGACGAATATATCAAGTCTCAATTAGATTAACATTAAAATTTCCGATATAAATGAGCGATTCTTCATCACCCAAAATCCTTATCAGCGGAGGCGGCACAGGCGGCCACGTCTTTCCCGCCATTTCGATAGCGAACGCCATACGCCGACGCCACCCTGATGCCGAAATCCTTTTTGTCGGCGCCGAGGGCCGTATGGAAATGGAACGCGTGCCGCGTGAAGGCTACGAAATCGTAGGCTTGCCGGTGAGCGGTTTCGACCGTCACAACCCCGTCAAAAACATTAAGGTATTATATCGCCTGATGAAAAGCCTCTGGAAGGCGCGCAAAATCGTAAAGCAGTTCGCCCCCGATGTGGCCGTCGGCGTGGGAGGATATGCCAGCGGACCGGTGATTAAAGCCGCTCAACGACGGAAGATTCCCTCAATAATCCAGGAACAAAATTCCTACGCAGGAGTCACCAACCGCCTTCTCGCCGACCGCGCGACAAGCATCTGCGTGGCCTACGAAGGAATGTCGCGTTTCTTCCAAGCGAAAAAGATTGTCCTCACGGGCAACCCCGTCAGAGAAGAATTTGTCGATGCGGCAAAAATCTCCCGCGAAGAGGCGAAATGTAGACTCGGAATCGACGAAAGCAAAAAACTCGTATTTGTCACCGGCGGAAGTCTCGGTGCCATGACCGTCAACGAAGCCGCAGCACGTTGCATACCTACAATAACCGCAGCCGACGGGATTCTACTTTGGCAAACCGGCAGCCGTTACGAACATGCATGCTCGGCAATAGCCGCTGGATTCGACAACGTGAAGGCTATGGCTTTCATCGACAATATGTCGCTCGCCTACCGTGCCGCCGATGTCGTGGTGGCGCGCGCAGGAGCGTGCACAATCTCCGAATTGCAGATTGTCGGATGCCCCGCGATTCTCATTCCCTCGCCTAACGTGGCAGAAGACCATCAGCGTAAAAACGCCCAGGCCCTCGTCGACAAGGACGCCGCGGTGATGATTCTCGACGTCGACGCACGGGAAAACCTCGCAAGCACGCTCGCCGACCTTCTTGCCGACGATGAACGTCGCAAATCCTTATCGGAAAACATCAACAAAATGGCGCTCACCAACGCCGATGAAAAAATAGTCGATATTATTGACAATATAATCACCACAAAATGAAGTCATACACCAACTATTACTTTATAGGAGCAGGCGGTATCGGAATGGCCGCCCTCGAACGATATTTTAACAGCAAAGGAGCACATGTGGCGGGCTACGACCGCACTCCCTCCGCGCTCACCAAAGCGCTTGCCGACGAAGGCATCGACATCGTCTTCGACGACAACGCCGAACTTATTCCCGAATCTTTCACACCGGAAACCACTCTTGTGGTCTATACTCCCGCCGTTCCCGCCGACAACAACATTATGACTTTTTTCCGCGACGGCGGCTACACACTCTTCAAACGCTCGCAAGTGCTTGGCATGATTACGTCCGACTCTCTATCGCTCTGTTTCTCCGGCACTCACGGCAAAACCACAACTTCGTCGATGGCGGCTTTGATTCTCGATATGTCGAGCGTCGGTTGCAACGCTTTCCTCGGAGGCGTTCTCCGAAACACGGGAAGCAACCTCATCTTGTGCCCCGAATCGCAGTTTTCGGTCGTCGAAGCCGATGAATTCGACCGTTCGTTCCACTACCTTAGCCCTTATATCGCAGTGGTAACGGCCACCGACCCCGACCACTTGGATATTTATGGCACCGAAGAAGCCTATCTTGAAAGTTTCGCCCACTTCACCGAACTCGTTCGCCCCGACGGCGCGCTAATTCTCCACGAAGATCTGAAACTTGTGCCTCGTCCGCACCCCAGCGTGAAAGTGTTCACCTACTCGCGTGACAAGGGCAACTTCCATGCTATCAATATCCGTCACGACGACGGCAAAATCATGTTCGACCTCGTTACGCCCACACACATTATTTCCGACATAAACCTCGGCGTGCCTGTGGAGATTAACATCGAAAAAGCCATCGCCGCAGCGGCCGCTTGCTATATTA
>JAFZPB010000306.1 GCA_017552595.1 Muribaculaceae bacterium | reverse complement strand
AGCGTCGAGATTGGCCTTAGTCGCGTCGAGTTCATTCTTGCGACGTTGGTTATCGCTCTGCTGCTGATTGAGTTGAAGTTCTCGCTGTTTTTGTTTCGCTTCAGCCGACTGCACCTTCGATAGACGTTCGTTGGCGGCTTTTTCGGCTTTCGCTTTAATATGGAGTTCTTCTTCGCGTGCCTCGAGGATTTTCTTCTCCTTGAGGACTTCGGCCTCGCGGGTGGCATTTTCAATGATTGTCTTAGCCTTTCCGCGGGCTATGGTCTTTTGCACGATTACGGTGCCGACAATGCCGACAGCCAGTGCAACAATTCCAATGATTAAATAAACTAATAATGTTGGCATATCTAATGCGGTTAAAATGGTTGTTTTATAAAGTTAACTAAATCTATTTCAATAAAAAACGCTTCTCCGTCACGATCCAACTCCGATGATATGCCGCAACCGTTCTACCGGCAACAAGCCACACCTTCGTTGAAGGCACAGAGAGCGCGAACCAACATTATCGCCCTTACGCTTCGTCATTCAACCTTGAGAAGAATCTCGTCAAGACGCTTCTCAAAGTCGGTGAGCATCTGCTCCGCCGCCGTCTCTGTGGCGACGTTAGTGAAATATAGTTTTGCGAATTGGAAAGCGACCATCGCCAGAACTTCGCCATCATTCTTACTCGGGAATTTTTGTAAATAATTCGCGTAGAGATTGTTGACTTCCTTCTCTGCCAAACGCACCACCTCCTCCGTTTTGGAATCTATCATGAGAGGCATCGGCGGATAGCCGGCAAGACGTATGGTTATTTTCTGCTTCGTATTCATCTTTTATCATTCACTTAATTGGGCGATCGACTTGTCGATGTCGCGCAATAAATCCGACAAAAAGGCCTTGTGGCGGTCGGCCGTCTCACGGTCGAACGAAATCGAGCGAGCAATCTGGAGATACTCCACCTGCTGCTTTAGTCGCTCAATTTCCGCTTTTAGTTTCGCATTTTCGCCGTCAAGTTCATCGACACGCGCATCAGCCACCTTCTTCGCTTCAAGAAGGACTGCATATCGCTCGGTCAAAACACTCGTTTTCGACGATAAACGCTCTAATATTTGTTGTAAGCCTGTGGCCATTTGTCCAATTTTTCACAAAATTAACGAAAATCGCCGACTTTATGAAATCTTTTCCCAAAAAACGCAAAACACAATGCGTTTTTTCGATTTCGCACAAAAAAAGCGACATTCTTTCCCTATTTTCCAAATATTCCCTAAAGAGACTTAAGAGTGCCAAAGATTTGGGGAAGAATCGGAGTGGAACCGTCGTTGAGAATATGAATAGCGTCAGGATTAGCGTCAATGGCGGCGGTTTCCCCTTGTTGGGCATCGATTCTTGAGAGAACCTGTTCCTCAGATAAACCACTACGACGCACCACGCGCTCCACCCTAACCTGCAATGGTGCTTCTACATAAATGATTACGTCGGCCATCACGTCAATTCCGCTTTCATGCGGGATGGCGGTCTCGACGAACAAATATTCGTTGTCGGGCATTTCCGACACTCTCCGAGTTACGTCGTCGCGAACGGCGCCATGAACGATTCCGTTCAGAATTTTCAACTTATCAGGATTGGAAAAGACTATGAAAGCGAGTTTTTGACGGTCGATGGAGCCATTTGCCGATATGACGTCGGGCGATATCATTTCCGCTATTCGCAATTTGATTTCTCCGCTGTTGTCCATCAGGGATTTTGCCTGCGAATCGCAATCGTAGGTGGCATAACCTAGTGCCGACACAATGCGGCTGACAACGCTTTTGCCGCTGCCTATTCCGCCGGATATGACAGCAATCTTTCCCATCGTTATCGCGTTTCTATCAGATATTCAACGCTGTCGGGGCTAAACGAAAGGTCGCGGACAAGTTCGGGAACGGGGAACACCATCACGGGCAATTTCTCGGTCGTATTGGCATCGACAAGCATATTGTAATCGACGTGGGCCTTGATGTTTGCAAACACACGTTTGTACATCGACATCGGTATCAAGTAATTGATATTGATTGTCGACGGAAAGGTGATAAGATTCACATTTTCAGGCAGATTATCGACCACCAACGGGACTGACGACTGTTTGCGGATGAGCGGTTCGACAGGCACTGTTATTTCCACGTCTGATGGCACAAATCTCATTCCTGCGATTGGTTTGACGTGGGTTTTGTAAACTGCCGTATCCTTCAGTCCGCTGGCATAGACAAGTTGCGTTTCAACACGGTCGAAATCGGCTGCCAAAGGACTCATCGAATAGACCCAAACTGAATCTACCGACGACTTAATTCTACCCGAAAGCACACATTCGTTGCTCGGGGTGACATCAGTGTTCACGATAAGTTTCACCTTTCGCGGCGGCAATGTCGTGTAGGTGGCTCGAATAGAATCGGGGTTTATTGAAATTATCGAAGCGTTCGCTCCCACCGTGTTTCTTATGTATGTGAGCAATTCGTTTCGCGACACGCTGAACAAATTATTCGTCTTCTGGAAGTCCTCGAAATTTAGCGAAATTACAGGGTCGGACTTAAAGACATACTTCAAGAACGAAGTGCCACGGTCGCGCACCATCACAGATATCTGTTTCGGGGGCTCGTTGATAAGAGTAATGCCTTCGGGGACATCAGTCACTTCGACACCGATATGGAATTCTTTAACGGCCTCATCGTTGACCGTAAGCATAAACCAGAAAATCACCGACACCACAAGAAAGAAAACAAAAAGCAAACCGTCACGACCGAAAGCGGCCTTGACATGCTGCACAGTGGTATGGAGAATTTCACGGAAATTCATATCGCCATACTGTATTACGCACGGCATGTGCACAGCCACACCGCGGTGTGGCAATACACTGTCGTGCTATAGTTTTACGCCCTTTTAGGCTTCTTTGTTGCGGACTTCCGAAGAATCGAACGAATCGTTAAACTCATAAACTGAGCCCTTGTCGATTCGGATGCGTACGCCGTCGGCGATTTCGAGGAGAATCCAGCGGTCCTCCAACGAAACGATTTTTCCGATGATTCCGCCGGCAGTGATGACGCGTTTGCCCTTTTCAAGCGATTCGCGGAATTTACGGATTTCTTTCTGTTTTTTCTGTTGCGGACGAATCATGAAGAAATAGAAGATGGCGATAAGGCCAACAATCATAAGAAGGTTCATCATGCCCGAGCCGGCAGCAGGGTCAGCACCGGCAGCAGGAGCGGCAGCACCTGATGCGGCAGCCTGCAATGCGATTAAATTAAATGTCATAATTAGTTATAGTTTAATTGTTTATTAGTCTTTGAAAATCATATTTTGGCTCTTGAAATAATTCACCACCGATGAAAGAATACCATTGACAAATTGTCCGGATTTCGAAGTGCTGTAATATTTCGCGATTTCGATGTATTCATTGATGGTAACGACGGTTGGAATTGCCGGATAATTGAGAATCTCGGCGATAGCAGTCATCAAAACGATGATGTCCATCATCGCTATGCGGTCGGCCTCCCATCGTGATGTGTTAACATATCGATTGATATATCCGTGATATTCTTCCTGATTGTCAACCACATAATTAAATAATTCCAAACCGAACCTCTCGTCCTCTTCGTCCTTGAATTTTGGAAGAAGTCTGGCTTGAGAATATTCGTCGGAGAGCGCAATCATCCGCATGGTTTTAACCACGAATGTGCCCATAACAACGAGGTCGTCGTTCCAGAAAATCGACTTCGACTCGAAATAGTTTGCCAACTCGTCGGATTGGAAAATCACATGCACCATCAAATCGCGCCACAAATGAAAATCCGATTCCAAGTCGCGCGAATCCGATGCCATATAGTCGCGATAATATGTGGATTCCTCCACCAATTTCAAAAGATTGTCAATCGTAACATCATCTTCTTTCCACACCTTATCATTCTGATACAGATAATCTTTGATATCCGGATTGTCCAGAAGGCGTGAAATATATAGGTTATCGACAAACTTAGTGTTCGGATTCAAATCTTCGGGCTTAGGAAGATATTTTTGCTTTGCATTTTCGAGTTTTTCTTCTTCTGCGCGTGTCAAAGCGATAGGCAAAACGAGCAACTGGCAGTACATCTCGTAAGCCTTGTCGAACGATGCCTCAAGCGACTTTCGCGACTGATGTAGCAAACTTGCCGAATCCGAGAAATCGGCTATCGTATTGATGAAATCGCTGATGCCTCGTTTGAAACCGACGACTGTAAAATCTTCACAACGGCGCGAGCAGGCGATATATCCCTTGTCTTCCGAAATGATTGTATAGATAATTGTTTTCCAGAAAGATATATCGTCGCTAATAGTGGACTTTTTTAGTTTTTTATAGTCCTTGTAAGCCGCCGATTCGATAATTTTCTGATAGATAACGGGTAATTGGTCGTCATAAATTGAGAGGTCGGCAGAATGTTTCAGCACCAACGATACCACTTCGTCATCTTCCATTAAAGCCTTTGCCATTTTGTTTGACGCCAATTGACTTGACGGCAAACTTTCGGCATCGCCTACTTTGTAACCCGAAAGACGAAGGACATTCAGCAACAAATCGACATACACCTTATAGGCGAATCTTTTGTCACGTGATGCTGTCTCTGGCATCTGCAAAATCTGAAATTCACTTTTTGAAATCAGGTAGGCATATAGCATCTGCACCACCTTCATTCTGATCAAAACTCTATTAACCATTATCGTGTTGCTTATTGAGATTGCGAAGTTAGTTATTTTTTTTCAGATTTGCCACAAATTCACGCCAAAAAACTTTCAACGGTTGAATTTAGGATTTAAAGTTGAAAGAGGAGAGTTGAAAGTTGAAAGAATTTTCGAGTGCTCGAGCAATCGAGCAATCGAACAATCGAAAACAATCATTCATTATGCATTAACACAAAAAAAGAGCCGCGGGGCTTCTCTGCCCTGCGGCTCTTCCTTCGCGCCGGGTTCTCCCCGGCTCAAGCGGCGGTGACCTACTCTCCCACTTTCGCAGT
>JAFZPB010000305.1 GCA_017552595.1 Muribaculaceae bacterium | reverse complement strand
TGCCGGAGACGGCGTAGATACTGTAAACAATAACGGCGAAGGAAGTCGCGACGGTGGCGGCGATTCTATAACAATAGACGGTGGCGCGGGTCATGATACAATTCGCAACTATATGGGTCATTACTCGTCACTTGTCGGCGGCGCGGGCAACGACACGATTCGCAATGAAGATGCTCATCACGTGACAATAGACGGCGGCGAAGAAAAAGATATTATTTCGAGTAGCGGCGACAACAACTCGATTGACGGCGGCGCGGGCGACGATGTTATCACTAACAGTGGCGCAAATGTTACGGTAGGCGGCGGCACAGGCAACGACTCAATCAGCAACAGCGGCGCAAACGTATTGTTCATTTACAACGGCGGCAATGACATTATCACGGGCTTTAACTCGACAAGCACATTGCAAATTGTCACTGCTCAAAGCACTTACTCAAAGCAGACGAGCGAAAACGATTTGATTGTTAATATCGGTCAAAACTCCGTAACGCTCAAAGACGCGGCGGCATTGGCAGATTCTATTAACATTGACCTGCAGGAAATTCTTGATTTGGAATGGACGTTGACAGATAACGTAGCAACTTACGGCACGTCCAAAGAAACCTACATTACAATCACAGGCGTAAAATCGCTTGAAGGTATCGAACTCGATGGGACAGTCGTCACGGTGTCAAAATCGGCTCTCGGCGATTCGGAAGTAACTATCAGCGACGGTTACGAATTGGCATTAGGTGAAGACGTTCCGGAGCCGACGACCGAACAAAATGCAGGTTGGACATACGACAACAACATTGCCACTTATAAAAATGCGTCGACAAGTGCCGGTTATAAGCTTGAGAACAATACAATCCGTCATATAGAAGCAAGCGGCGGCGAAACTTTAGTAACAGTCAGCGGCGTTACATCTGACAGCGGGCTTACGCTTAATGGTACAATAGTAACGGTTTCGGCGAGTTCGTTAAGTCAAGACAAAGTCGTTACGATAAGCGACGGTTACGAATTGGCATTGGCAGATGACGTTCAAAAATCGTCGACAACGTCGGCTGGTTGGTCTTTCGCTAATAATTCTGCCACTTACAAGAAAGAATCAATAAGTGCTGGTTATAAAATCGATAACAAGCAGATTGTCCATAAATCGGCAAGCGGCGGCGAGATTTTGGTAACAGTCAGCGGCGTTACATCTGACAGCGGACTTTCGCTTAACGGTACGAAGGTAACGGTTTCGGCGAGTTCGTTAAGTCAAGATAAAGTCGTTACAATCAGTGAAGGCTACGAATTGGCATTGGCTGATGACGTTCAAAAATCGTCGACAACGCCAGCTGGTTGGTCTTTCAATAATGACGTTGCGACTTACAAGAAGGAATCAACTAGCGCGGGTTATAAGATTGACAACAAGCAGATTGTCTATAAGACGGCAAGTGGCGGCGAGACTTTGGTAACAGTCAGCGGCGTTACATCTGACAGCGGACTTACGCTTAACGGTACGACGGTAACGGTTTCGGCGAGTTCGTTAAGTCAAGATAAAGTCGTTACGATAAGTGAAGG
>JAFZPB010000304.1 GCA_017552595.1 Muribaculaceae bacterium | reverse complement strand
TGGAGAAATGCTTTATTATCGTGCAATGAGCGATGACATAGTCTCAAATTACCTGTTTTGCAACACAAAATTTGATGTTCCCGACCGTGGAGTTATGAAAGATATTGCCTTTGCAAAAAGCGAGATTTATTTGAATGAACATCGGGAAATGACTGACTCAGAAATATCAGCAATCCTTTACGTTAATGGTATAAGTGGCTCTAAACGCAAAAAGAAAGGCGATTTCGGTTATATATATCAAGAAGCCGATAAATTCTACATTGCTTTGAATTTCCAAATTCGTTTCAAATAAAATTTCTCTAATCCCAATTAATTATCCATAAATTTTTGGAAATTTGTGTTAGAAAATCAACTTAAACAATTGTTGTTTAGGTTGTTAGTGGGTTGTTTGTGTTGTCTTCAATCGGGATTTGACTTTATAATGCCTGAAAAAAGTTGACCGCAAAAGTGTCCCAACTGTCCCAACTGTCCCACGTTTGGGACGCGGGACACACGCTTTGTGGTTAAAGAGGAAAGTTTATAGTTGAAGGAACTAAATTATATATCTTAAATTATAACTCCAAAATATTTTAGGCTCACCATTAAGTTCCTTTGTTTTCATTTTCACAAAAACAATTAAAACACTTTTACTGATTTTCTCTTTTCAAGATAATTGGTTGGTGTTTATGGTGTATGCCCGCACACAAGTTTACGTCATTTACCACCAACACCAACCGCCCTGCATTTCATGCGCTGAAATCAGTAAAGCGAAAACATAAAAAAAGCGTGGGTTTATAAGATACTCAAGTTTCTAACGTCCCGATTTTTATTTCATGTTTTTGCTTGGAAGTGCTGCCAGCCAAAGGCTGTTCTGCGACATCCGGTCAAGGGCTGTTATGCTCTCATAAACAGAACTTGAGCGAATGACATGGAATAGGCTCGTAGAGCCGACAGCACTTCCAAGTGTTTTTTATTGTTTTTGTTCTTCTTTATGAAAGAAGATTTTAATTATGCATTGTGCATTATGCATTGAATTTACTCCCCATACTCCCGAAACTCCTTAGAGATTATTTCTAATTATGCATTATGCATTAAGCATTGAGCATTATTTGCTTTTTGCTTTGTGGAATTTTAGCGCGGGCTTGACTTCCATTTTGTGGAGGTTGTCGGTGTTGTCGAATGAGAATGTGCAACTGAGGTCGGCGAATTTCGCGGGGGCTGTGATAGTGCCGTTGGCGACAACGCCGTCGCTCTTCACTTCGCCAATCAGATTATTGGTTTTCACGGATTTGTAGGAGGCCTTTGTGACGTGAGCCGATGCCTCGCCCACAGGCAGTTTCCCTTTTCTTGTCCTCGAGAGGTCGATTCTGAAGTTGGCAGTTGCCGCAACTTCGCCGATGTTCGGCATGGAGAACAGTCGGCCGGCGTTGAGGGCGTTGGTGGCGATATTGCCTGTCATATATTTCGTGCCGCCGTCGTAGTTAAGGCTGAGACTCAGGCTGCCAATGCGGGATGAAAGCGTGCCGTGGAACGACGGATGCCGCCAAGCCACATCCACCACTCCCTGATAGCGGATGGCTCCCAAAGCATTGAGTTGAGTCATCATTAGCCGTCGGATAGGGAATTGCGTGACGAGCGTGGATGCGTATTTTTCGGCGATAGTCATGTTGTCAACATTGAAGTGTGCCTTAATGGCGTGGCTGTCGTGGAATTTTATGCCCCACACGTCGCCGTGGGCTTTTATGATGAGTTTGTTGTTGGCGGTGTTGATAACGACGTTTGTGAATGTTATCCGGTCGTAGTCGCCATGCATATCGGTCGAGAGCCGCAAGGGAATGGAGAAGTTGCGCAACGGCGGTGCAAACGGGCGGGAAATGTCTTTTAAGATAATGTCGCCGGTAATCTTCGAGGTTGCGTAGGTTATGACCGTGTCGGCTTCGGCGCTTGGGAAATGCAGGTCACCGCGGTCGAAATGTATTTTCGAGTTGATTTGCTGCAGGTTGACGTTGGAGAAGCGGATGCCCTTGCGAGTGGCGAGAATGCCGCAGTTGAGGTCGTGGACATCGATGCCGGCGACGGAATCGGTGATGACGCCGTGGTCGAGTGTGGCATCGATGGTGTCGGCGGTGATATGATTGACGGTGAACTTCATCGACCCTGCCATGTCGAGGTGTCCGTCGTCGAAGAAGCCGCGATTCGGGTTGTTGGCGTTTTTGCGTGGCCGATGGTTGTCGCTGTGCACCTTGAAGTTATCGACAGTCAGGTTGCCCTTGTCGGAATATTTGATTTTGCCCACTCCGATGTGGAATTGGGCGGTAATTCCTTTATGGTTGGTGTGGTTGAACGCCACGGCGATGTCGTTGCCTTCGAGATTGTGGACTTTGTCTTTGTGGAGCGAGCAATTCAGCCTGCCGAGCGAAAGGGCGGCGTCGTTGTATTTGATTTTGACTTTTTCGACGTCGATTTTGTTGACGTTGAATTTGAGTTTGTTTTTATCCTCTTCGGTTTTGACGTGGTCGTTTTTGAGAGCGTCGATAAGGAATTGGAAGTTGGCGACGGAGTCGCTGTCCTGTTTGATAAGCAGCGCGTTGACGTTTTTAGCCGATATTTTGCCGATTCTCACATCCTTTTTCAGCAGTCGCCATAAATCCACATTGGCGGTCAAATTTCCCACTTCGAGCATTTTACGCTGGCTGCGGTCATCGACCGACATTCCGTAAAGTTTGATGTCCAGCGACGGCAAAGCCACGCTGACGCTGTCAACATTGACACGGGTTTTGAGCCGCTCCGACAGCATCTGGGTTGTGTAGTCCATCAGTTTGTTTTGGACGGTGCTTGTGCACAAAGCGATGTAAGCGCCAATCAACAGCACGACCAGCACCGCCGCCGTGATGCCCAATGTCTTCAACAATATCCGCCAAAAGCGATTTTTGAAGACTTTGGAAAGAGATAATTTGAATTTTTCCGGAGTCATCGCTTTGTGGAGTGGTTTAATACCATTTTACGCCGTTGTTGAGCGACGAGCGTTTGTCGTATTTGAGGTCTTGCAGAATCGACGCTTTCACGGCGATATGGAAGTTGTAGGATTTGTAAGGTCCTACCGGCACGAAACTTGCGCGCATAGTGAAGCAGTGCATATCGCGCGAGACGTTGCAGTTCATGTAAGCCAATTTGTGGGCGTTGAAGTCGTAGGATGCGGAGAACCCGAAATTCCACCCCTTCGCCGGCCGTATGTTGCCCGTGAAACTGAGGTTTTGGGTGATTTTCCCCTTGTATTCGAGTTTTTCCTTGTCGAAATCGCCATAACCGTAGGAGATGGAGTAGTTCATCGTCAGATTCCACGGGACCGACCATTTCTCGTAGCCGTCGGCATCGAAAACGGCAGCCGATTCGGAGTCCTTGTCGTGGTGGTCGGGGCCCGAGCCGAAATCGGCGTCGGTCATATCGCCCGAGGCTTCTTCGGGGAGGTCGCCGACGTTGGGCTTTTTATTGTCTTTTTTGCGCTTGAATGTGTCGTTGTTGAATGTGTAGGAGAAGGATGTGCCTGTCGATGACAGTCGTCCGATGCCCTTGCCAGCCTTCCAACGCGGAATGTTGACGCGAACGGGGTTGCCGTATTCGTTGAGTTGGTAGGTATATACGTCCCACGTCGCCGCGAGGTTGAGGTTAAATCCTTTGGTGAGTCGCAACAATAGCGACGTGTTGATGTTGCTCCAGTTGAGCGAGTCGGCGGCGAAGTTGTAACTTTGTGACACAGTGAAGTTCTCGATAAGGGAAATCTTTTTCTCCCCGATGGAGTCGTTGTCGGTCTTCACTTTCATCTCGAGGTTGTTGGCGAGGTTAACGCTCAGAATTCCCGATTTTCCCGCCGCAGGAGTACCGAATAGGGCATTGGGGAAGTAGGAGTATTGGCGTTTGACGATTTCGCCTTTGTCGTTGACATAGGAGTAGTTGCCGTAGTAGCCGAAGAAATCCGACCCGAAATCCGGAGCGCCGCTAAACGAAATCGAAGGCGTCAACACGTGGCGAATCATCTTCACTTTTTTGCCGAGGAAGGGCAGGGGCGTGAAAAATCCGTAGATTTTCGTGTCGAGCGACATAGCCGCCGAGAAGTCCCAGACGTTGTAGAAGTTGTAGGTGGTGTCGCACACTTCGGCAGAAGCGGCGGGGTCCCATTGACGCCGAACTTTCGTGGTGTACATTCGGTCGGTGAGGTTGACCGAGGGCGTCAGGTTGAAGTATTTAAACAGGTTGAATGTGGCGGAGATGGGCACGGAGTGTTTCATGCCGTTTCGCCAGTCCTTGATAAGGCTCTTTTTGAAAAATTCGTCCTGCTTGGCTGTCAAAGAGTTCTGCAATTGCCCGTTATAGGATAAACGGATTTTTTCGTACCATTTTTCATTGCCTACGGCACGCTTTCGCTTGAAGGGATAGACCTGCGACAACGAAACCGTCACGTTGGGGAAGGAAACGGTTAAGGTGGAGTCCTGTGTGCGTTGCGAAATGTTGGCAGTTGTCGATAACGACCATTTGGTTTGCGGGAACCGGTAGGTCATATTGATTGTCGAAGACTTCGTGTTTTCGGTGAATCCGCTGTTGTAGCGGCTGTTGAGGTCGTTTCGCGAATAGCCCGATGTGGTGAAGTTGACCGACGACGTGAAACTCATGTTCGGATTGGCTTTCGAATCCTGCGAGTGGCT
>JAFZPB010000303.1 GCA_017552595.1 Muribaculaceae bacterium | reverse complement strand
GTGGTGCAGCCTTTGGAAGAGAACATCAACGGCGTGCCCGATATGACGTATATCACGAGTACCGCCAGTTCATCGGGCGATGTGACCATCACGGTTTATTTCGAGCAGGGAACCGACCCCGACATCGCTACCGTGAACGTTCAGAACCGTGTCAGCCGTGCCACGTCGCTTCTTCCTGCCGACGTGACGAAGGTGGGCGTTCAGGTGCAAAAGCAGCAGAACAGTATTTTGCACATCGGCTCGCTGAAGAGTACTGACGGAAAATACGACACCGACTTCATCGCCAACTATATCGACATCAACATTCGTCCTCGACTGATGCGTATCACCGGCGTGGGCGATGTTACGGCTTTTGGTAACACCTACGCTCTGCGTGTTTGGATGAAACCCGATGTCATGGCTCAGTACGGACTTGACCCGAACGACGTGTTCGCGGCAATCGGCGGACAGAGTTTCGTGGCCGCCACAGGTTCGCTCGGCGAGCAATCCGACAACGACTACCAATATACGATGGAATACAAAGGCACGTTGAAGTCGGTCGAGGAGTTCCAGAACATTGTCTTGCGCTCCAACAACGACGGCCATATTTTGCGCTTGAGCGAAGTCGCCGATATCGAAATCGGTGCCGTAAGTTATAACTTCACGTCCACTATCGACGGCAAGCCGGGTACTATTTACATGGTTTACCAGGCTCCTGGCGCAAATGCCACCGAGGTTAACGCCCGAATCAACAAGTTGTATGAGGAATTGAAGCCGACGATGCCGGCAGGATTGGAGTTCGAAATTCTCGAGACTTCCGACGACTTCCTTTTCGCCGCTATCCACAGTGTGGTCGAAACGCTTATCATCGCCATCATCCTCGTGATTTTGGTGGTTTACTTCTTCCTGCAGAGTTTCAAGGCTACGGTTATTCCAGCGTTGTCGATTATTGTGTCGATGATGGGAACGTTCGCCATCGTTTCTTTGGCGGGATTCTCGCTTAACATATTGACGCTATTCGCTTTGGTGCTCGCCATCGGTACGGTGGTCGACGACGCCATCGTTGTGGTGGAGGCGGTCATGGCGAAGCAGGAGAGTGGCATCAAAGATGCCAAGGAGGCTACACGACAAGCCATTAGCGAAGTGTCGGTGGCCGTTATCTCCTGTACTTTGGTGTTCATGGCCGTGTTTATCCCCGTCGCCTTCATGCCTGGCACGTCGGGAAGTTTCTTCACCCAATTCGGTGTCACGATGGCTTCGGCTGTAGGTTTGTCGTGTGTGTCGGCTCTTACGATGTGTCCCGCGTTGTGCGCTATTATGATGCGGATGTCCGACGACAAAAAAGAGCGTAAGAATTTAAATTATTACGTCAAAAAAGCCTATAGCGCAAGTTACAACGCCATTTACAAAAAATACTCAAAGAGCGTCAGCAAATTCATCAAGCGCCCTGTCGTCGCAGGCATATTGCTCGCAATCGCCGGCGTGCTGCTCTACTGCTTCATGAGTTGGCTACCCGACGGACTTGTTCCGCAGGAGGACCAGGGCGTGTTCTTCGCCGAAGTGCGTGCTCCTGAAGGCAGTTCATTGCACGAGACCGGTGAAATTGTGAAGAAGGTTGAGGAGAAAATCAAGAAGATTCCCGAACTCGAGAATTACGCCATCGTCAATGGTTACGGTATGATGGCGGGCCGTTCGAACAGTTGCTACGCGACACTTATCATACGTCTGAAAAACTGGGAAGAGCGTCCGGGTATGAACCACAACATTCAACTTGTATATGCCCGTTTTGCCGCTGATTGTAAAGAAATCAAGAACGCGACGGTCATCCCGTTCCAGATGCCTCAGGTGCCCGGTTATGGTAGCAACAGTAGTGTTAACCTCGTTCTCCAGGACATGAACGACCGTCCGATGACTGAGTTCAACAACGATGCCAACAAATTCTTGGAGAAACTCCAGGAACGACCGGAAATTATGTTGGCGATGTCGACTTATTCCGAACGGTTCCCGAAATATCAGGTTGATGTGGATGCCGCTCAATGCGACCGCGCGGGCGTTTCGCCGTCGGCTGTGCTTAACACGTTGGGCGCTTTCTGCGGCGGCTATTATGTGGGCAACTTCAACCAATTCGGTAAAGTCTATCGTATTATGGCGAGCGCGTCTCCCGATTATCGCCTCGACACTTCGTCGCTCAACAATATGTTCGTCAAGGTGCGCGGAGGCAATATGGCGCCCCTCTCGGAGTTCGTCAGTCTGAAGGAGATTGTCGGCTCGTCGTCGGAAGAGCGCTTCAACCTGTTCCAAAGTATCACTACCGGCGTGATGACCGCCAGCGGATACTCTGAAGGCGACGCCCACAAGGCTATCGCCGAAGTGTTCAAGCAGGAGATGCCCAGCGGCTACAGTTATGAATACGGCGGAATGTCGCGTGAAATGGAAGAGTCGTCGGGCAGCAATGCCACAGTGCTTATCTATCTCATCTGCGTCATTCTCATCTACCTCATTCTCGCATCGCTCTACAATTCGTGGTTCACGCCGTGGGCCGTGTTGCTCTCAGTGCCTTTCGGCTTGATGGGCAGTTTCGGCATCACATGGCTCGCCACGCTCCTCAACTTGCCGGGTATGGAGAACAACATCTATCTGCAGACAGGTGTCATCATGCTTATCGGTCTGTTGGCTAAGACCGCCATCCTTATCACCGAGTATGCTTCGGAGCGTCGTGCTCAGGGACTGTCAATCCGCGATGCCGCCTTCTCGGCTTGTAAGGAACGTCTGCGCCCGATTTTGATGACCGTCATATCGATGATTGTGGGTATGATTCCGTTGGTTATCGAAGGCGGTGCCGGTGCGAACGGCAACCGCGTGTTGGCTCTCGGTGTGGTAGCCGGTATGGCTATCGGTACTCTCGCCCTGCTCTACGTCGTCCCGACATTCTTCATCGTCTTCCAGAAGTTACATGAGAAATTCCAAGGCGGCGGAGTCGTCGAGGAAGTGGCTATCGAAGATGCCGCCGAAGAAAAGGCCGCAATTGAGGAATAAATTTGTAAATGATATAAACAACATCAGATATGAGAAAGAATATCATATTTATCCTTGCCGCCTGCATTCTGCTCTCAGGTTGCGGTTTGTATAAAAAATACGAGCAGAATGTGGAGACACCGACTGATATTTATGGTGCGACTGGCTACATTACCGCTCCGGTCGACAGCACCTCGTTGGCTCAATTGTCGTGGCGTGAGTTCTTTACCGACCCGCTGCTTCAAAATCTTATCGACCGCGTGTTGGCGAACAACACCGATTTGAATTCCGCCCGACTCGCCGTTGAAATTAGCGAAGAGTCGTTGAAAACCGCCAAGGCGGCCTATCTGCCGGCGATAAGTTTCGCGCCTTCGGGCACGTTGTCGAGTTTCGATTTCGGAGCAGTCAGCAAGACCTATAGTGTGCCGCTTCAACTCAATATGGACGTTGAACTCTTCGGCGGCATAACCAACAAGAAAAGAGCCGCAAATGCCGCGCTTCTTCAGTCACAAATGCGTGAGGAAGCCGTGCGGGCCAACCTCATTTCCACGGTGGCGCAGCAGTATTTTTTGTTGCAGGTGCTCGACCGCGAATTGGCAATTCTGAATGAGACCGACAGTCTGTGGAACGCTTCATTGGAAATGGAGAAGTCGTTGTGGGAAAACGGAAAGGCTTTCTCGACAGCCGTCAATCAAATGGAAGCGTCATATCTCAATGTAAAGACACAGGTCGTTGACATTCGTCGCGCCATCGTTTCCGTTGAAAATTCCATCTGTCGCCTGCTTGCCGAGCCGCCCCATCACATCGAGCGTGGCGCTTGGGGCAGTTCCGCTTTGCCCGAACATCCCGAAACCACGACCGGACAACGAATGTTCGACAAGAAGTTTATCAAGATAGGCGTTCCGGCTAAAATGCTCGAATTGCGTCCCGACGTGCGTCTGGCAAACTACGCTATGGAAGAGGCCTTCTATAACACTCAGGCCGCACGTGCCGCCTTCTTCCCGAGCCTTTCATTGCAAGGCTTGGTGGGGTGGACCAACAACGCAGGAAGCGTGATTGTCAATCCCGGCAAGATTTTGCTCAACGCCGTCGCTTCCCTCACTCAGCCCATCTATGCCCGAGGAAAGATTAAGGCGAACTATAACATTGCTAAGTACACGGAAGAAGATATCCGACAAAAGTATATCCAGACCGTCATCGACGCCGGCAATCAAGTGAACGAGGCGTTGGCCGACTGCCAAGCCGCCCGCGACAAATATAAATACTACCGTCGTCAGGTGGAAGTTTTGCACGAAGCCTACATAGGAACCCACGAACTTATGGACAACGGCAAGTCGGACTATATCGAAGTGCTTACTGCTCAAGAATCGCTTCTTAGCGCACAACTTAACGAGGTCTTGAATATGTACGATGGCGCTCAAGCGGTCATCGAACTCTACATCGCCCTCGGCGGCGCAACGAAGTAGCCGAAAAGAAGTAATTCAAATAAACGACGGTGCAAGACTTAACGAGGTCTTGCACCGTCGCTTTTTTGTCGATGAGGCACAATAAACACGAATGTGTGGTTGCCTGATTTTGACTGACTGTCCCACTGTCCCAACTGTCCCACATCTGGGACGCGGGACACTTTTTGTTGAAGCATTGTGGTTGCCTGATTTTGGTTGACTGTTTTTGACAGTTAAGCCTGATAAGAGTTGACTCGGTTAAACATATTCCTTAGTTAGGTTGACTGTTT
>JAFZPB010000020.1 GCA_017552595.1 Muribaculaceae bacterium | reverse complement strand
GTCGACGAAATAGTTGTCAAGCGAAATCAGGCAAGGCACAATGAGATTCGTGACAAGTTGAATTCCCAACCGCTTTGAGAAAGTGGTTTTGCCCGATGACGAAGGACCGGCCACAAGCACGATTTTCGCACCGCCTTCATGGTATCGACGTGCGATTTCATCGGCTATGGCGGCGATTTTCTTGTTGTGGAGGGCCTCAGCCACATTGATAAGAAGTTTGGTCTTATTTTGACTTACCACATGGTTGAGTTCCGCCACGTTGCGGACACCGATAACGTCGTTGAAACGCAGATACTCGTCGAACGCCTCTTTTACTTTGTCGAGATTCGAGGGAGGCGCAGGAACAGTGTCATTGGTGGGGTCGAAGGCGAACAACAAGAAACCTTCTTTGTAGGGCAACAGTTTGAACACATCGATATATCCCGTTGAGGGGGCAAGTTCGCCGTACAAAGAGTCGAACACGCCGTCGAGTTCGTAGAAAACAGTATAGAGCGAACGAAGCGATTCGAGAAGTTTCACTTTGTCATCAAGGCCCTGTTCTTTAAACAATTGGATGACATGACTGGTGAGCCTTTCGCGACGCACAAAGGGAAAATCATGAGCCACGAGTTTACGCATATATTGGAAAAGACTATCCACCAATTCTGACGTGCACTCCACTCCTGTCAGCCGACAGTAATAACCGTAGCCCATAGAGTGGGCGATTCGAAGGCGGGCACCAGGACATAGGTCGTGTACGGCCTTGTAAAGCATCATGCACAACGAACGGACATACATACGGCGGCCATGCTCGGAATTGCGGGGAATGAATTCCACCATTTTTGGTCCGAAAAGTTGATAACCAAGGCCTTCAGTCTTATAGTTGACCAAAGCACCTATGGGGCGGAACGGAAGTCGGTCGGCGAGTTGCTCGGCAATTTCACGAAGCGAAACGCCACCATTGATGTTGATGTATTCGTCGAAATTTTTACAATAGATTTGCATAATAACGTTTTAAGAAGATGATAATTTTAAACAATATTTACGACAGTTTTGTTGCTGAGGCACGGTGAGTATATTTTGATAATTAGCCATATCTGCTACAAACTAAAGTGTTATTTTCTGAAAATCATTGAAAGTTGGGGCACGTCGGCGGCCTTTGCCCAGCCGGGCATACCTTCAGCCCAGACGAGCGTTGTCGGGGTCACGCCGTTGCGGATAAGTTCATCGATGGTGAAAGGTCCGTATTGCTGGTTATTTACATACATACGATACTTGACGGCAGGTTGGGGAGCGGGCGTAGGAGTCGGGGCGGGAGCAGGCGCGGGTTGGCGTTTTGCGAGAGCGTCGGCGAGCAGAGCCACCTCCGAAGCCCGCATCCACCGCGGCATACCCTCTGCCCACACTTGAGTGGCGGGTGTCAGGCCGTTAGCGAGAAGTTCGTCGATGGTGAATGGACCGAGTTTTTGGTTGCCAGGGCCGAGCATACGATATTTAACAGTAGGTTGCGGAAACGATGCTGGTGCCGGCATAGGTTGGCGTTTTTTGAGAGCGTCGGCAAGCAGAGCCACTTCCGAAGCCTTCATCCACCGCGACATACCTTGTGCCCAAACTTGAGTTGTGGGTGTCAGACCATTGGCGAGAAGTTCGTCGATGGCGAACGGGCCGAGTTTTTGCCGCCCGGCACCAAGCATAAAATATCTGACGGTGGGTTG
Source organism: Muribaculaceae bacterium (assembly GCA_017552595.1). GTDB lineage: Bacteria > Bacteroidota > Bacteroidia > Bacteroidales > Muribaculaceae > RUG14106. Next base: position 1,371 of record JAFZPB010000020.1, on the reverse strand, counting down.
AGTCAATTGAACAGAAACTGACGGTGACGGAGCGAGAGCGGCGGCCTTTTTGGCGGCTTCAGCGAAGTCGGAATCTTCGAGAAGACTATCCTCCATGTCACGGATAATGGAGTCGCGCTCCAGTCCAGGCTCCATCGGCACGAACAGCCACTTTACGCGGTATTCCAACCCCATACTAATGCCGATGGCGCCTTCGCGTGACACTCGATAGAACTCTGTGCCAGTAATAGGGTTCTCTTTGTCATACTTCTCTGCGAAACGGTAAATCTCGGCGAGGTTGAAGGGGGCGTCTGTCTCGTCGCAAATTCGCCACACAAGATTTCCCCTGAGCACGGCATCCGCGAGGGCATCGGTCAGTGAATTGTAATGCCCTATTCGGGTCCGGTAGTCTTGAAAAGTCTGTGACTCATTCTGTTGGTTAATATCCATATTTTTAGTATTTTAGGTTGCTATTATAGATTATAAATGGGTAGTTCGTTCCGATATTTCATGCCACAAAACTTAAAGTGCATTGTGAGCCATTGTCGTCGGGATAGTAGGTTAAATCAATGTTGATTTCGGTTCCGGCACTCAACTTGTCGCCAACGACGTTGACGTTTACTTTTCGAGTAAAACGAATGGGGTCATCCGGATTATTCTCTTTTGCGACAGTAATGGTGTCGCCTAAATTGGTGATTTTATAGACGAGCTTACCGTGTTGTGTCTGTATTGTACGCGTCTGCGCTCCCGCGCTCATGCAGCACCACAGCAGCATCACAAACAATGCGGTTATCTTACAACAATGTGAAAACGATGTTTTCATATTGGTTTATGGTTCAGTTGTTCGGGGAATTATTCGGGGTTTGGCCATTCGTCTGTGACATCAACGACTGATATTCGGCGTAAAGCGCGGCAATATCCTCGTCGAGTTGGCGTAGCATCTCGTCGCGTAGCGGGCAAGGCTCCATCGGCACGAACAGCCATTCTGTCAGCCACTCTTGGCCCGGGCACAGCCCGATGGCGCCTTCGCGTGTGACGACGTAGTATTGTCCTTCGGCGAGGGGGAACTGGCTGTCGCATGAGCGGGCGAAATCGGCCAGTTTCTGCACGCTGAAAGGCTCTCGCTTTTCGTCGTCGGAGCGCCACACTTTGCACAGGTTCACCGCCACAAGCACTGCCTGCGACATATAGTGGTATTGGCCGCTTTCTATGGCCGCCGACATACTCTCTTCCGAAAAGATTTCAAAGTTCGGTTCCATTACTCGTGATAATATTAGTTAATAGTTAAAGTAAGATACAATTTTTATATTTAAGTTTCGGAAGTAAAAACGTTATATGTCTCAACCTCCACTATCAGGACGCTGTTCAACCTCTCCGAGGTTGTTGTGGATG
>JAFZPB010000302.1 GCA_017552595.1 Muribaculaceae bacterium | reverse complement strand
TGTGCGTGGAGTCGACACTGTTCACAATATAACGCAAATCGCCAACGACTTGGGCATACAGTACCTCACGCTCTACACCTTCTCAACCGAGAACTGGAACCGGCCCAAAGCCGAAGTCGACGCGCTCATGAACCTCGTCGTTATCGCTATTGAGCAACAGACCCCCGAACTACTGCGAAACAACGCAAGGCTCATAACAATAGGCGACACACAGCGATTGCCGCTCTTCGCGCGCCAGCGACTCCAAAAGTGCATCGACGACACTGCTCATTGCACCGGACTCACACTCTGCCTCGCACTAAGCTACTCGGCACGATGGGAAATCGTCGAGGCAACCAAGAAAATCGCAGCGCAAGTCGAACAAGGCAATATCGCTATCGACGACATCGACGACAACCTTTTTGCCAACAACCTCTCGACTGCCAACATCCCCGACCCCGACCTGCTGATACGCACCGCAGGCGACTACAGGATAAGTAACTACATGCTTTGGCAAATTGCTTATAGCGAACTCTATTTCACCAATGTCTTTTGGCCCGAGTTCTCTAAAGAGGACTTCCTTAAAGCCATCATCGACTATCAGGCGCGAGAACGACGTTTTGGCAAAACAAGCGAGCAACTTAACTGTAATAATGAATAAAATTTCACCATATATGCGATACTTAAAAAAGACAATCCTCGCACTGACCGCTACTTTGGCATGCGCTTTCGCTGCTCATGCACAAAGCACCTACACGGTCAACGACACAGTCTTTAACCCTAAAATTGCCTTCAACGCCAATGCCCCAAAATATGAAATCGCAGGCATCAAGGTGCAAGGCGTCGATAACTACGAAGACAATATAATCATTGGTTATTCAGGACTCTCAATTGGACAAAGAATCGAAATCCCAGGCGACGAACTCAAAGCCGCCGCTAAGCGATTTTGGCGTCAAGGACTTTTCTCCAAGGTTCAAATTCAAGTCGAGAAAATTTACCGCGACCAGGCTTGGCTCATCTTCAACCTGCGCCAGCAACCACGCATCTCGGCAATCAACTACCTCGGCATGAAGGGCGGTGAGAGAAAAGAACTGGAACAACGACTCGGACTCCAAGTGGGTAACCAAATGACACCCAATATCGCCGATAGGGTGAAAGCCATTGTAACTAAATACTTCAACGACAAAGGTTTCGAACGTGCCGAAGTTGAAGTGCGACAAAAAGAAGACCTCAGCAAGCAAAACGAGGTTATCGTCGATATTGACGTCAACAAAAACGAGAAAATCAAGGTTCACAAAATCTACATCACCGGCAACAACGTCATGAGCGACGGCAAAATTAAAAGGGTGATGAAGAAAACAAACGAGAAAAACTCGCTCATAAAAATCTTCAGCCAAAAGAAGTTTGTCCACAGCGACTTCGAGGAGGATAAACAGCGAATTATCGACAAATACAACGAAAAAGGCTACCGCGACGCAGTTATCGTGGCCGACTCGGTAGTGCCCTACAACGAAAAGACCGTCGACGTCTATCTCACCATCGACGAAGGCAAAAAATACTACATTTCCAATATATCGTGGGTGGGCAACACCATTTACCCGAGTACTTGGCTCGACGAAGTGCTGGGAATCAACAAGGGCGATGTCTATAATCAAAAGCTCCTCAACGAGCGCACATCGACCGACGATGACGCCGTGGCAAATCTCTACATGAACCGCGGTTACCTCTTCTTCAACCTCATCCCAGTGGAGTCGAAAGTCGAAGGCGACTCAATCGATCTCGAAATGCGTATCTTCGAAGGCAAGCAGGCGCGTATCAACAAGGTGGTAATCAACGGTAACGACCGACTCTACGAGAAAGTCGTGCGCCGTGAACTCCGTGTGCGTCCGGGCGAACTCTTCTCCAAAGAAGACCTCATTCGCTCGGCTCGTGAAATCGCACAAACAGGCCACTTCGACCCCGAAAAGATGGACGTAAGGCCCGAGCCTAACGAGGAAGACGGTACTGTCGACATCATCTTGAACCTTGAGTCGAAAGCCAACGACCAAATCGAGTTCTCGGCGGGTTGGGGACAAACGGGTATCATCGGTAAACTCAGTCTTAAGTTCACCAACTTCTCGATACAAAACCTCTTCCACCCATCGAGCTATCGAGGAATCATCCCACAAGGTGAGGGACAAACATTCACCATTAGCGCGCAAACCAACGCGAAATATTATCAGGCCTACAGCCTCTCGTTCCTCGACCCCTGGTTCGGTGGCAAACGTCCTAACTCACTCTCCCTCTCGGCATTCTATAGCCGCCAAACGGGTATCAACTCCTCGTTCTACAACCGCCAGTACCAAAATAGCATGTATAACTACTATAACACCTATTCCTATGGCGGCTATTATGGCAACAGCTACTACAACAACCCCTACGGAACAAGTTATTACGAAAATGCTTACGACCCCAATAAGTATCTCCAAATGGGTGGATTCACCGTGGGATTTGGTAAACGACTCAAATGGCCCGACGACT
>JAFZPB010000301.1 GCA_017552595.1 Muribaculaceae bacterium | reverse complement strand
GAGTGTCACGTCGTATTTATCCCAGAACATCCATTCGACATCTTTTTCGGCATACGTGATAGTTTGATTGGGGAAAGTCTGCTTTACGAAAGTTTGAATTTCCGCAGGAAGATTGGCGGGAAGAACCGGTTTGTCGTCGCATCCCGAGGCTGCCAACATTAGGCCACCGAGGGCGAGTGTAATAATAAAATTTCGTGTCATAATGTTTTACTGATATTATACCGACAAAATTAGAAAAAAATTGGCGAAACTAAAAAAATGCGGAAATAAAAGTTGCTGTAGTTAATGAATAATTATCATATTAAACAGCGGGATGATTTCGGTTTCAAAGATATAACGCTCTATAATGCGGTAGTGGGGGTGGTAGGCTTCGCGGTATTCGGGCGAGTGGCTGACGGCATAACGGCCGGAGGAGAGGAGGCCATCGATGAATTGCCGGTCGTCGGCGTAGTGGGGGAGCGATAAGTCCATTTTGTCGAGTATGCCGACAATTTCGCCCCACCGTTCCCGCCATTTTTCGATGTCGGGACGGGCGCAAGCGTTTGCGCTGCGGATAAACGCGTCGAGAAGAAGTTCGGCGGAAATACAGCCGTCCTTGACGGCACGGAGGCTAACACGGACGTAGCGGCCGTCAATGCCGCAGTACTCGAACAGCCACGGCGACATTTCGTCGTCGGTGGTCAATTCTTCGTCGAGATATGCTTTGGCGCTTTGCGTGTCGGAAATAAGATGCTCGGGACCCATAAAATCCTGAAAGCAGGATTTGTAGAGGTCGATAAGCCGTGACTCGGGATATCCCGACAACTGCTTATAGACAAATAACTCCACTTTTTTCTCAATGCTAAGAGCCATAGTGGAAAATGTCGCCAAAAGGGCGATAATCCCAAAAGCCAAAAGTCGCTTCATCTCATTAGATTATTCTTTCGTGTCGAGGTCGGATGCCTTTCCTGTGAACTTCGGCGGACGTTTTTCGAGGAACGAGTTGATGCCTTCGAGGTAGTCAGCCCCCTTATAGACGCGTGTGCGATAGGCGTTTATGCGTTCGAAGCCTTCCGAGGAGATTGCCGCCGATGATTTTGAAAGGATGCGGAATTGGCGTTTGATGGCGCTGATTGACATCACGGAATTTTGGCGCAGCGGCTTCAGGAAGTGATTTTCGAGCATATCGTCGAGTTCCTCAGGCGGAGCCACGCGGTTGATAAGTCCGACGTTGAGGGCATCTTCGGCTTCGATGGGCGTGGCAAGGAAGAACATCTCGCGGGCTTTGTTCAACCCGAGTTGGTTGACGAAGTGCATAATGCCCGAGGCGTTGTAAGGGATGCCGATTTTTGCGGGGGTAATGGCGAAAGTGGCGTTTTTCGAAGCCACAATCATGTCGCAACTGAGGCACAGGTCGCATGCTCCGCCCCATACGCTGCCGTTGACGCAAGCGATGACGGGAATAGCCACTTCCTGCACCTTGTGGAGCATCCGTTCCATCGGGACGTCGTAGGCCAACGGGTCGCTGCCATCCTGAGGGAGTTCGCGAATATCGTGGCCTGCACTCCACACTCCGTGGCGGCATTCTGCCTTTATGACGATTGCCACACATTCGTGTTCGTAGCCATATTGCAAGGCATTGGCAAGGTCGTGGCACATCG
>JAFZPB010000300.1 GCA_017552595.1 Muribaculaceae bacterium | reverse complement strand
TTTTCGCAAATTTCAGGAGTCAGTAGTTGTTGAAAGTTTGCGGGGAATGTTGCTTGGATGGAAGTTTTTTTGTAATTTTGGGAAAGTTTAATCCAAAAACATTTTTATCATGTCAAGCAAACGTAAACTTAAAAAACAAATTTTCTTTATTTGCAACGATTTGGCTTTCGAATGTCTCGTGGCCCGCGACCTTGTCCCCGGTTTCGATTTCGAAAAAATGACCGATTTGGCTTATGAGGCCGCAAATCTGATGACTTCGACGGTTCGCCGTATCGACGTTGATTTCGACCGCTCACGCCGCAGTTTCGACAAGCCCCAAGAATATAACAAGGCAAAAAAGGCTTATTTCAAAGAGGCTTACACCAAACTTATCGAAGACTTCAACGCTCAGGTAGCGGCTCTCGTCAAGAAAATGAACGCCGAGATGCCCGCAGCCGTGAAGGAGGCGAACAAGGAAGCATAGACAAATGTCGTACGATGCGCTGAAAGTGGCCGTGGTCGAGCACGACGTGTCGTGGGCCGACCCCGGCGATAATGTTCTCTCCGTGGCCGACGCTCTCAACCGCGTCGCCCGCGACACTGACCTTGTCCTTCTGCCTGAATTGTTCTCAACCGGCTTTGTCATGGACATCACTCAAGCCCACGACCTTGCTGAGCCTATCGACGGAAAGACGATGGAGGCCATTCGCCGTTGGTCGCAGTTCTTCGGCTTCGCCATTGCCGGCACAATGCTTGTCAAGGAGAATGGAAATCTCTACAATCGAGGATTTATAGTCGAGCCTTCGGGCGACCAAACTTTCTACGACAAGCGACATCTTTTCACAATGGGTGGCGAAGGCCGTGTCTATACGCGAGGCGAACGACCGATTCCCGTGGTGCGTTTTCGTGGTTGGGACATTGCTATGGCAATATGCTACGACATACGTTTCCCCGAATGGCTGCTCAATCGTGGTTGCCGCTACGACCTTTTGCTTGTCCCTGCCAACTGGCCTGTTAGCCGCATCTACGCATGGAAGCAACTTATGATTGCGAGGGCTATAGAAAATGTGGCATACGTGGCAGGGTGCAATCGACAAGGTTCCGATGATGCCGGTGATTACCCCGGAGAGTCGCTGATTCTCGATTTCAAGGGGAATATCATTACACAGCCGTCGAACCGACCGAACATCCGCTACGCAACGCTCGCCAAAGCGCCGCTCCTGACTTTCCGCGAAAAATTCCCCGTTTGGAAGGATTTTGATTAATGCATAATGCATAATGAGAAGTGAGGAATTCCTTGTCGCTACATTGTCTTTCCTTCTGATTTCCCAAATACGATTTTTCAGTTAGAAAAATTTTTTGTAACTTTGCATTCGAAAAGAAATCGCCCGTGGAAAGCCTACGGGTGATTTCTATATTATTGAATAGTTATGGAAAAGTTTCTTGAACTATTGAGCGGCTACCTATGGGGGTGGCCCATGATAGTGCTTCTGATAGGCACCCACATATATCTCACCGTTCGTCTTCGTTTTCCGCAACGACATCTGCTGAAAGCGATTCGCTTGTCGGTCAAAACTGACGGCGGGTCGAAAGGAGATGTGTCGCAATTCGGTGCGTTGGCGACGGCTCTTGCCGCAACTATCGGCACAGGCAACATTATCGGAGTGGCTACGGCGGTCGCAATGGGAGGCCCTGGCGCTGTGTTATGGTGTTGGCTGACAGGTGTTTTTGGTATGGCCACTAAGTATTCCGAAGGTCTGTTGGCAATCAAATATCGTAAGCGTCAGCCCGACGGCTCTATGCTCGGTGGCCCCATGTACGCTATCGAGAGCGGCCTGAACATGAAGTGGCTTGCCGTTCTTTTCGCACTGTTTGCCATTTGTGCGTCGCTCGGCATC
>JAFZPB010000299.1 GCA_017552595.1 Muribaculaceae bacterium | reverse complement strand
GACCGCAGATAATTTTGCTGCAAAGGGAATTTCTTGCGACGCTGATGTGACTATTTCAGGCGGTACGGTAAAAGTTACTGCAAAAGGCACAAAGTCGAAAGGCATTAAGACCGACGGCAAATTCACTATGAGCAGCGGAACGCTGACGGGTGTAACCTCTGGTTCGGCTATCGTTGAGAACTATGACCCGTCGTATTGCACGGCAGTGAAATCCGCTGGCGATATTACTTTCAACGGCGGAACTATTAACATTACCGGCTCAGGAAGAGCCAATAAGGGTATTTCTGGTGACGCCAACGGTTATTTCAATGGTGGAAACTTCACGATTAAAGAGACAGGTAACGGCGGCACATATCGACTTGCAGACAATACAATCGACGGACTTTCATCGACTTGTATAACAATTGACGGCAATCTTGATATGATTGGCGGCACATATAATCTTAACAACTCCGGCACCGCAGGTAAATGCCTAAAGGTTGACGGTGTGGCCGTATTCGGAAACACGACGCAAGGTCCGAGCATCACGGCAAACACATCGGGAGCAAAAATCTCCAAGTCGTCAGTGACATGGACGAACCCACAAAGTATTGAAGACGAACCAGTCATCGTTCCACAAGAAGGACCTGGAGGCCCAGGCGGTCCTGGAGGACCTGGCGGTAATCAGAAGTATGCCAATCCGAAAGTTATCAAGGCGGTAGGCAACTTGACAGTCAATAACGGCACGCTCGTGTTATCATCGACGCAGGACGGTGGCGAAGGTCTTGAAAGTAAGCAAACGCTCACCATCAACGGCGGCTCCGTTAAGTGCACGACGGTTGATGACGGCATTAACGCGAAAGTCGCCCTTGTCATCAACGGCGGTATGGTTTATTGCAACGCTTCCAACAACGACGCAATCGACTCCAACGGCACAATGACCATTACCGGCGGTATTGTCATCGCCCTCGGCGCTCTTCAACCCGAAGAAGGTCTTGACTGCGACAACAACGCATTCTCAATCACCGGCGGTACGGTTATCGGCATCGGTAGCGGCAACTCGACAGTTACCAACAAAGGTTCAAACCAAACCTTTGTGAATCTCAACCAGTCGCTTTCACAAGGTTCTTCGTTGAGTTACACAACATCCTCTGGCGGACACTTCAAGTTCACGCAGCCACGCAGTTACGGCAGCAGCCGTTTGGGAATACTTATTTCTTATCCCAAGAATGCCGCATCGACAGGCTCTTACACCACTTATTTCGGCTGCCTGCAACTTGACTACAACCCCTAAAGAGAGACCTAAACTACTTTTTACTCATAATTGGAAAAGGGCGCTTGAATTACCTCAAGCGCCCTTTTTTGCTTTGCCTACCAGTGTCGATAAGGGCAGTTTTGCCATTGACATCGATGATTAAATGATTGTCAAAAAGGGCAATTTCAAAGGTTTGTTTCATGTTGCGTTTATCAATTTCTGCGGATTATGAATTTTTCGCCGTTGCGGATATAAATGCCACTTGGAAGATTTTGAGGATTGCGTCCTAAATTGATGCCTGTGATTGTGTAAACGTCGCCAGTTTGTTGCTTTTTGTCGGCAACGACGGCATCAACGCCAGCCTCGGGAATGATGATTGTGGCCACTCCCTGTCCTTCGATATAGTAGCCGTGATTGACAAACGCGCCGTCGAAAGTTTTGTTGCTGTCGCTACCCCCGTTTTTTGTGAAGATAATGTTGGTGGGCATCTTTTTGCCTTCGGGCACGTTCACCACATATTTATAAACCACCTTTCCCTCGGTAGTGATTCCAAGGCGCGTCATAGCGTCGCCGGGCCATGTGGCCGCGGTAAATTGCGAAACTGCGTCGTTCCATAGCCAGACTCTTATCGTAGCCTCATCGGGACATTCGTAGAACACGGCGCAGGGAGAGTCGTCGGTTAGGTCGCCGAGGGGCGTTTCCTCTGTTATGTCGCTTTCTTCGGAATAGTGGCCTTTGACATATACGCGATATCCTTTCGCTTCGAGCGAGAATTGTTGGGATGCGTCGAAATTGACGGTTTTTCGGCTTGTGCCTCTCCCGATTGTTGAACTATCGAGCCACAGACTCCATTCGCCAGCATTCAAGCCTGAAATCGTGGCAGTGGCGTCGCTGTTGCCGAGATTTATCACCACAAGCACTTGGCTGTCGCCGTTCGTGCGCGTGTAGGCTGTAACATAAGAATTGCCGGTGACCGTCGGGAATCCTACCGACGGATTTCCTGACGAAGTTTTTGAGTCGTAGAGAGCAGGAACGGTATGTTTAAGAGCCGAAAGCGTGTGGATGGTGTTGTACATTTTGGCATCTTTCGCAGCCCAATCAATCTTTGTGTCGGAGAAATAGTTGAGTATTTGGTCGCCGCCGATTTCCTGCCCGTTATAAAGCATCGGCATTCCGTAGATTGTGAATGTAACGACGGTGAGCAAATAACGGTTAGTGCCGTAAACCGATGAGATGGTGTGGCCGCCGTCGTTGAAGTTTTGGTCGTGGTTGGTGAGATAAACCATCCTTCCAAACGACAAATCGGTCGATGTCGATAACAACCAATTGATATTGCTTTTCAGTTGACTGACCGACGTGCCGGAGCCAAAACTTGCCAGGCGGCTTTGGAATCCCCAAGCATAGTCGTAGTCGAAACCTACGTTTTTCAGGCGTGTTTGGTCGGTCGCAACATCGGTTTCGGCAAGGAATGATACGTTTTTCCCCTCTTTATACGATTTAATCTGGGGGATGGTCGAAGCCCAATAAGAAGCGGGTATGCGGCTACTGCTGACGTGGTCGCATCGGTAGCCGTCGATGTCGCATTGGTCAACCCAAAATTTCAGGCAGTCGTTCATAGCCTTTACGAGGTCGGCGTTGCTGTAGTCGAGTTGCCAAACGTCGCTATAATTGTTGGGGTGTACCATATTTCCTCCGACTGTCAGGTAATATTCGGGGTGTGAAGTGACCCACGCGGCGTTGGTGGCGGTATGGTTTGGCACCCAATCGAGCCACACTCCCATTCTGAGGCGGTGGGCCTCGGTGACGAACGCTTTAAGGTCGGCGACTGAGCCATATTTTGGGTTGACTTTCTGGAAGTCGGTGGGAGCATAAGGACTGCCCGATGTTCCGCGAGGGTAGATGGGCATAAGCCACACAATGTCGACACCTAAACTCTTCAGGGCGGCAAGTTGCGCTTGTGCTGCAGAAAATGTCCCCTGCAACGTAAACGAGCCAACATTCATTTCGTAGATAACTCGGTGTCCCTCGGTATAGGCGGAGTTGTTGATTTCGGCGGCGAAGTCCTTTGCCACCGCGTCGTTCCAAAGTGTGAATGTGAGAACGAAAATTAAAGACATCGCTTTAATCATCGAGAGAGTGCTATTGCGGAAAAAATCACTTTTCATGAGATATAAGGATAGTAGTAAATGATATTGTATTGTGATTCAGCAAAGTTAGTAAAAAAATCCAAATAAATGTTGGATTTAATCTCTTTTTAATGCGCGGGAGGCGAGCATGCGGTGGCCGAAGCGGCAGTAGAGGCATTTTTTCTTTTCGCAGTATTCGCGTCGAAGTTGGATAAGGGCTTGCGATGTGAAGGCGTCGCGGCACTTCAGTCCGGCTTTGACGAATAGGTCAACCACGGAGTTGCTCTCGGGCTTGATTTCGTCGAGCATGGCGATTGCGCGGTCGGCTTTGTCGTTGTCGCCGTGGTAGCGGAAATACGCAACCGACAAAGGCACGACGGTGTTGATTATTATCGTGTCGATAGAGCGGCGACTGAGGGCTTTGATGTCGCTGTCGGAGGGCGATTGGAAGTTGTAGTGCGATGCCCAATAGCCTGTGAGAGTGACGTCGAACAGTGCGCGGGCATCCTCGACGGATTCCACCGCAACCATTTGCGCCATTTTGCAAAAACCGCCATGGCAGAACTGCGCCAAAAGTGCGAGACGCCGATGCGGGAAATTCTGCGGCCTCATCCGCGCCATTTTCAGTTGTGTTGAGGGGCTATGAAGTTGGAATTTGTTGGCGAGGAATGCGTATTCGTTTTTCAGTTGGTCGAAATAGGGGTTGTGGTCGGCCGTTGCATCGAGGAGTCCGGCTTGACCGAAAAGCAGCGCTTCGAGCGACAAGAGCGAATCGGAGTGCTTGCCGAGAAACGATAGCGGCAGGGTGCGCGCAACCTGTTCGAAGGCGTCGTTGTTTACGCCGAAGCCGAGAGTACGTGCGAGGATAACAAAGCACGCCTGTTCCCAATCGCCTGCCGACCGCTCCACGATGTCGAGCACCCTTTCGGCTTTTGCGTTCATGCGTTCGCAGGCGAGGGCTTCAATCCATGATGTGACGTAGATTGACGGCACATCGGCAAGGAATTGCGAGCAAGGCAATTGGCTTGCAGGATTGTTGACAAATTCGTCGTAAAGTCGGCTGAAATTTTCCGCAAAAGGCATAACAACCTGTGGGATGACACTCCCGTCGCGGCGATGGATTTCTATGTCGTCCTTTTCGACTACATGGAGTATAACGGAGTCGTAGGCGGGGTCGGTGTCGTGGTGGTGTCGCATCCAGTCGGAGGCACGGACGTGTATTTCGACGTTTCCCACCCACGTCTCGTCATCGATTTTCACCTTTGCGTTGAAAAAATCAGGGCCCGCATCGGTGTTCAGTTTGCCCGTGTCGATGATGACGAGCCGACGGCCATCAGTGGTCATTGACATATCGCCGGCATTCCACAGGCGATACTGCCAGATATATTGCATGATTTTTTCCATCGCAGGTGTCTGTGCGGTGATTTCAGATGCCGAATAGGTCGCGGAAAACGTCAAGCCCCACACTAATTTCCTCGTCGGAAAGAGAGCAATCTATTTCGGGACTGCCGAGGTCGCTCAAAAGAGTGAAACGCACGGCGTCGGCCGTGAGGTTTTTCTTGTCATGGTGCATGAATTCGAGCAGTTCGGGATAGTCGTCGCAGGTGATGTGGAACACTCCGTATTTCTCTTTGACGAACGATGCCAATCGATATAGTATAGACGACGGTAGTCCGCGATGAACATTAGAAAGCACAGCCGCAACGACGAGTCCCCATGCTACAGCATAGCCATGAGGTATAGGATTGCCGCCTTTTAGGGCAAAACTTTCGAAGGCGTGTCCGGCGGTGTGGCCGAGATTCAACGCCTTGCGGAGTCCTTTTTCCGTCGGATCGGCTTTGACGATGCGGCGTTTCACGCCCACGGATTTCTCCAACAGCGGCAACCAAACTCCCTCGTAAAAATCGTTGTCAATTACGTTGATTTTGAGGATTTCGTCAAAATCTTCTGCCGACGAAAGCATGGCGTGCTTCATCATTTCGGCGAAGCCCGAAAGTCGTTCTTGATGAGGCAGCGATTCGAAAACCCAACTTGAAATAATCACCGCTTCAGCCTCGTTGAACACGCCTATTTCGTTTTTGAAGCCGTTGAAATCGACTCCCGTTTTGCCGCCGACGGCGGCATCAACGGCCCCGAGAATGGTGGTGGGGACATTTATGAAGCGAATGCCGCGTTTGAAGCACGATGCCGCAAAACCGCCCATATCGGTGATTACGCCGCCGCCGATGTTTATCAGCAGCGACGAGCGAGTCATGCCGTATTCTTCAAAGAATTTCCACACGTTTTTCACCTCGTCGATGTTTTTGTGTTCCTCACCCGGTTTTATCGACATTATATCGATGTCTTCGAGCGGACCGCCAACAAGAACGGGCGACAAAATCGGTGTTACATACTGCTCATCGACGTTGTTGTCGGTTAAAATCATCGTCTTTGATGGTGCGAGTTTGTCGTGAAGTTGTTCAAGTATTTTGCCCACGTTGTTGGTGAAGAAAATTTTTTGTGACATGGCGTTATGGCATTGCGGTGGTTAATAAATTTAGGAGTAGTTGGGGTAGGGCGTCGGCGAATTCGCGCATAGAGCGGTAGACAATGGCGGCGCCGGCGTCTTCCATGTCGCTGACGGGAATCGGACCGGTGACGACACCGACGGTGAATACGCCTGCGGCAACGGCGGATTTTACGCCCAATGGGGCATTTTCGATGGCAATGGCCTGCGACGGCCTGACTCCGGCTTTCTGCATGGCGCGGATGAACGGCTCGGGATGCGGCTTTCCGTGTTCTACATCGCGTGAAGTCACCATCAATTCGGGTGTGAAGGCTCCAGGGAAATCGGCTTCGATTCGGTTAATCAGCGAACTTTGTCCCGACCCCGTAACGAGCACACGGCGAACTCCCGATTTTATGAAAGTCGCGACCATATCCTGTGCCCCGTCCATCGGGCTGACGGGGGGCAACTGTTGGAAATAAATGGTTTTACGGTGATAAAGTTCGCGAATTTCCTCTTCCGTGGCATCGCGGCCGTGGGTGCGGCGGAAGAGAGTATTGATGGTCATTGCTCCAGTCTGCCCTTCCCAAATGAAGAACTCCTCGCGACGAGCGGGGAGATGTTCTTCCTCGGCCATTTTCATCCATGCGTCGGCATGGTTGCCCATCGAGTCGTAGAGCGTTCCGTCCATATCGATAAGGGCTGCTATGGGCAACACCTGGTGAAAATGACGGCGACGTAGAAATTGCTCTATTTGTTGACGCTCATCCATTCGTCGGGGCAGGGGAGAGGTGATTATTTGAATCGCCAGGTAATGGTGCCTGTCTGTTCGGCGGTGCCGGCGAGGGCAGTGAATTTCGATTTCAGCGCGGCTTGCCGGCAACTTTCGCGCACCGAGGCGTCGCCTGCGGCAGGGCCGCTGCCCGAAGCGTAGGTGGCGCGGGTGACTCGGCCTTCGGCGTTGACGGCGATGTTGATGCGGATTTCGCCCGACTTGGTCGAAGATGGTTTGCCTGCGGAGATGAACGAGCGGCCGCTGAGGTTGTGGCCCGGAGTGCCCGACGTTGCTCCATGGTCGGCATTGCCGTTTGGCGAACCTGCGTCGCCCGAGCCTGTGCCCTTGCCGCCGTTGTTGAATTTCACGAGTCCGGCAATCTTTTCGCGGGTAGCCTGCTGCTCTTTGATGCGCTGCTGCTCGGCGATTTCTTCAGCCGACGGACCTTTCTTCTCCTCCTTTTTCTTTTCCTCTTTCTTCTCGACCTTCATGGGCGAAGTGCGTTCGGAAGTCAAGGGTTCGGGAGGCGTGGCCTTTTGGCCGGAGTTGCGAAGGTCAAGGTCGGGCGAGGCTTCGCTGACTTCGGTTTCGGCGGGTTGCGCTTCTTCGCTCGACGAGGTCACGGCGTCGGGAATGTCGCCAAGTTTGACAAACTGGCCTTCGTCCTCAACGACAAGGAGTTCGCTTTTATCGACTGGGGGCCAGCGGCGGGTTTCCGAATTATCGACATAACGCAAGTACATCGTCAGCAGGATGATGGCGAGGATTGCGTGGACAACTACTGTGGCCACAATGGCGATAGTCCGGTCGATATTGTTGCGGTTCATTATTGCGGATTCTGGGCCGGCTGAGCGGCTTCGTTTTCGTTAACGGAGATGGATTTAGCGGGGCGTGTGGCAAGCACCATTTTCAGGTTGTTGCGCGCTCCGATGTCGAGCACTTCGACGATTTTGCCGTATGGCACTTCTTCGTCGGCGTGGATGGCGATGAAATCCTCTTCGGGAGCGCCCTCGGCGACACCTTCGGCAGCATTGCCGTGGCGTGTGGTAAGGGCGTTGAGGAGGTTTTCAATATCGACGGCCTGCGGCTCTTCGGCGTCGAACGCCACGTAGAGTTGTTGGTCGTGGTCGATATACACCCGTGTGCTGGGTTTCAGGGCCGTTTGCTTCGAACTTTGCGGCAAGTTGATTTCCAATGCCGTAGGGAAGACGAAGGTCGAAGTCACCATGAAGAAAATCAGCAACAGGAAGATGACATCGGTCATCGACGCCATCGAATACATCGACAATACTTCGTTGGGTCGTTTGAGTGCCATCGCGGGTTATTTTTTCGAGTCTTTAACCAAATCAATGAATTCCGTCGTGCGGCTTTCGAGCGAGTTAATCACGCCGTTGATGCGTGCCTGCAGGTAGTTGTAGGCAAACAGGGCGATGACACCGACAATCAGACCGGCGACGGTGGTGACGAGAGCCTCGTAGATGCCTCCGGCGAGCACGTCGATTGATGCGCTCGTGCCGGCGTTGGCAAGGTTGAAGAATGCCGTGACCATACCGAGCACCGTGCCGAGGAAGCCGAGCATCGGGGCGCCGGCGGAAGTAGTGGCGAGCCATGGAAGACCGCGGCTGAGGCTTGCCACTTCGATGTTACCAACGTTTTCCATTGATTTTTGGATGTCGTCGGCGGGACGGTCGAGGAGCGACAGACCTTTGGCGACGATGCGCGAAGTGGGGTTGTCGGTGCGGCGGCAGAGGTTTTCTGCGCTTTCGACATCACCTTCTTTCACATAGTCCTTGATGCGGTGCATAAAGGTGGGGTCTTCCTTACGTGCCCGCGACACGACGAGGTAACGTTCGACGAAAATGTAGATGCACACGATTGACAACAGCAACAGCGGAATCATAATCACACCGCCTTTAAGGCAGAGTTCCCACACTGAAAGTTCGGCTGCGGGAGCGGCTGCTGCGGGAGCGGCCGTGGCTGTGGTGGCAACGGCGGCGGCAGTGTCGATAAGTTCGACTGTTTGCTGGGCTAAGATTGTTGCGAATAATGACATATCTATTTGATTTTAAGTTATTTCTATAATACTTTTTTTAGACATTCCTTGTATTTTGCGATAGTCGTTTCGAGTCCGTAGTAGAGGGCGTCGCAGATGAGAGCGTGACCAATCGACACTTCGTCGAGGAAAGGCACGCGCTGGCGGAAAAATGCGAGGTTGACGAGGCTAAGGTCGTGTCCGGCGTTCACTCCAAGGCCTGCCTTGTGTGCCGCACGGGAGGCTTCGGTGTAAGGTGCGACGGCGGCTTCGCGGTCGCGCTGATAAGCGTCGGCATAGGGCTTCGTGTAAAGTTCGATGCGGTCGGTCCCTGTCGATGCGGCGAGTCGGATTGTCTCCACATCGGGGCCGACGAATATCGACGTGCGGATGTTGGCTTCGTGCAGACGCTCCACCACTCCGCAAAGGAAATCGAAATTATCTTTCACGTTCCATCCCGCCGAGGATGTCAATGCGTCGGGGCTGTCGGGGACGAGCGTCACCTGTTCGGGTTTGGCGCCGATTACGAGACGCAGGAAATCTTCCGACGGATAGCCTTCGATATTGAATTCGTGTACCAACGGACGCAGGGCCCACACGTCGGCTTGGCGGATATGGCGCTCGTCGGGGCGTGGATGCACTGTGATGCCGTCGGCGCCGAAGCGTTGGCAATCTACGGCAACGGCTGCGACATCGGGCATGTTCTCCCCGCGGGCGTTGCGCAAAGTGGCGATTTTATTGATATTGACGCTTAGGTTGGTCATTTTTTTCCTCTCGGTTTGCGTTTTTTTCTACTTTATTACTACTTTTGTAACGACATTTGGTGCGAAGTTAGTGCAAACTGACCGAATTACAAAATAATTTCGGCGGTTTTTGATACTAAATGACGCGATTTTCGTCATTATGGCACGACTATTGCCAATTTTCACACTAATTGTTTGACCTTTTTTACGATTATTATGACTGAAAATAGTTTCGATACCCCCACAACCCTCTCTTTTGAAGAGTTGTTTCCCCCCGTTGCCGACGAGTTGACTTTCACCGTCTCGGCTCCGGTTGCCGATTTCCGCGCTTCCCGTTTGGCTCAAGCCGTTGAAGACTGCGATGCACGCCTCGTCAATATGAATATCACCGATTTAGGCGGGCCTTCGGCTCCTGTCGTTGCCGAAATCAGGGTTGACGGCCAGTCGCGCGAGCGCATTGTCCGTGCCCTCTTGGGTTACGGATATTATGTTGATGGCGAAATCGACGACAATGCCGAAATCGGCACGTTCCGCGACCGCGTCAACGAACTTCTGCTCTACCTAGATATCAAATAACCCGCCATAGAATCACTTGCCACGCCGATGAAAGTAAACATCTTCACAAACGACTCCCGCCCCTTCGACGATTCGCGCAAAATCCGTCTTGTCGAAGCCCTCAAAGCCGAAGGCATTGAAATCACCGAACCCGACAATGCCGACATTATAGTCAGTTTCGGTGGCGACGGCACTTTTCTCCGTGCCGCACGCAAGTTCGGGCCGCTCGGGCACATCCTTCTCGGCGTGAATGCTGGCCGGCTGGGCTATATCACCGCCGCCAGCGCCGACGACTTCGAGGCTATTGCCAAAGCGCTCGCATCGGGAAATTTCAATGTGGAATGCCGCACGATGCTCAAAGTAGATACTTCCGAAGATGTCGGGGATGCAGCGCTTGTGGCACTTAACGAAGTGGCTCTCCTGAAACGCGATTCCGCGTCGATGATTTCGTCGATTGTCAGTCTCGACGGGCATGACCTCGCAACTTATGTGGGCGACGGATTGATAATCTCCACACCGACAGGCTCCACGGGCTATAACCTCTCCGTCGGCGGCCCTATCCTCGAGCCATCGGCGCCGATTTTCGTAATCTCGCCTATCGCCGCACATTCGCTCTCGTTGAGGCCTCTTGTTGTTGCCGACAGCAGCACAATCAGTATCACTACCTATTCTCGCTCGGGCAGTTATCTGCTCTCGGTCGATGGCGAATCCGTGACGATGCCCACTGAGTCGCATATCAGCGTCGGCATCGCGCCATTCCGCCTGAAAGTGGCATATCTTCCCGACTACCACTTTGCCGACGTGCTCCGCCGCAAACTCCTTTGGGGCGTCGATAAAAGATAACAACCCGCCGCCATGTCCTACTATGTGAAACACCCCAAATTAGGTCCTGTCAAATACACCTATCGCCGCAATTCGCGCAGTTTCCGCGCATATTGGGCCGATGGGATTGTCAATGTTTCCGTACCCGCCTTTGCCAGTCCGGCACAAATCACCGCCGCTCTTGACGGAATGGCCGACCGCCTTCTTGCCGGCAAACCGGCTCCGAAAACGCTCTTTGTAGAGGGCGAACAACAGATGGGCATTTTCACAATCGTCATAGAGCGGTCGAAAGAATGTCCGTCCGACCGTTTCATCTTGACTGCCGACGACCGCCGACTTCATTTCAAAGTGGCGATGGACGTTGACCTCAGCCATCATAATATAATCGATACCTTGCGCGACGCCATATATCAGGTGGCGCAAAACCTCGGAGGTGCATTTCTTGGCGAATGTCTGAAAACGACCGCCACGGCACTAGGAATCGCAGTTCCGCAGTTTCGTTTGTCGAGAGGCGTAAAAGTTGTAGGGCGTTGCTCGTCGAAAGGCGTCATTTCATTGTCGCGGGTATTGTTGTTATTGCCCGACGAAGTGCGGGAGTATGTCATTTGCCACGAATTGGCACATCTAAAATCGTTCGACCACTCCCCCGAATTCCACCGTCTTTGCGACTCCTACTGCCGCCGCCGCATCGGCAAATCCGAGCGCACTCTCGAAGCGGCACTCCGCACATCTCTCCAACAACTGACCACATAAAACATATAACGTTAAAATATCACATAAATGGAAATTAAAGCGATTCGCATGTTCGACGGCGGTTTTATGAACCAGCACTGCCCCGAAGGCTACGAAAACCTCGAAATGAAACGCATAATGAAGTTATAATCCCTCGCCTCTAATCAGCATCCTCAGACCTACATTTTGGAGGTCGTAGGTTTAAACACCAGCCAGCAAGTGCTTACAAGGTTTTAGAACTGCTGATTTTTGTCGTACTCCTAACTCAATCTTGCTATTTTATGCTATACTTCCATAATGCTGGCTAACATAGTTGTACACAGCATCACGGTAGTAATTGATACTTTCGTCAGAATAACTTTCAGGGAGTTCTTTCCAAAGGATGTCACGAATGGTGATTATGATAGCGGCCTTTGTTTCTTGCTTGTCGAATGGATGATCCATCGTGGCCAATTGTGCTTTTATCTTCTCCAGCAATTCTTTGGCAACATTCTTTAACTTCTTGATGTCATCCTTAGAAAGATTCTCTTTCATCAACACATCATACATAGAGAGTTGCTCGTCATTATCAAAGCCTTCGCGTATATAGCGTTTTTCCTCTTCGGTCAAATCGTGGGAGAGTTTCATCAGTTCTTCGAATGTCTTCTCTATCGTAGCACGGTTCTGCTCCTTATTATAGTCGTGAATTATTTCCTGATACTTCTCGTAGAAGTTGATACGAGAAGGGTTTTGTGCCAGCATTTGGGCAATACGTTCCTGAAGAAGTTCCTGAATGTCCTTTAATACAAGATTCTTTTCACGGCTCTTGGCAAACTCACGTCGAAGCAAATCGAAGTCAATGCCACTGATATCGAAGCGTCGTGGCTCTGACACTATTGTAACGTCTTCGTCTATCTCCAGATGTTCATTCACTATTTCGTTGATGGCGACACTAAGATCTGTAATGTCGGCATGTTTGCGTTTCTGCTGTAGTTCTTTGAAGATGGCTTCAATGGCATCCTTCTGTCGTTTTATGTCTTGTGTAATGTCCTCACGGTCGAGGTATTTCCACAACTTTAGTAATGTAGATGCAAACGTGCAGTATGATTTCCTGATTTCTGCCGTCTCGCACATTGCATTGGCCGCCTTCTTCAGCAACGAAAGTTTCACGAAATTCTCAGCATTGATAAGTTCATCCAACTCAAAATCGTGCTCTTTCAGGAATGCCTTTGCAGCAGCTATCGTTTCCAGCACATGTTTGATAAGTTCTTTTTTGTCTATGGTTGGGTCGTTACCTCTTTCGCCATCTTCCGGGTTAGCTGTATAATCAGCCAATGCTTGGCGAAGTGCTTTTACGATGCCGATATAGTCAATTATCAGTCCATTTGTTTTTCCTTCCGATACACGGTTGGCACGGGCAATGGTCTGCATCAGCGTGTGAGCCTTCATCGGCTTGTCAATGTAAAGACAAGAAAGTGTCTTCACATCAAAGCCTGTCAGCCACATGGCACAGACAAACACGACACGCAACTTTGAATCACCATCCTTGAACTCCTTGTCCAGCTCCCGTTTCTCCATCTTCTCACGGTGTGGTTTGATGTCAAGTCCCCACTTCTGGAATGTCTGTATCTCGTTTTGTTCCTGCGATACCACTACGGCCATTTCTGTTTCCAGCATCCACTCCAGTTTGCGCTGCATCTCTTGCGCCTCCTGCTGTGACAAGCATTTGGAGATGGATTCCTCTAACGCCTTGATTTCCCGGTGCCAGTATTCTTGAACATAGTTGAACATGCGAACGCACGTCACCTTGTTGTAACACACGAACATCGCCTTGCCCGAAGTCCACAAGTCGCTGTAGTGTCGAACGAAGTCCTTGGCTATTAGGCGTAGGCGCTTAGCAGCAGTCAGCAGATGCACCTCTTTAGCAAACTCCCGTTCTAACTTGGCCAGCTGAGAGGCATCCAGGTCGCCTGCCTGTTCCAAAGCGGATGCAATCTCATCATTGATTTCCGGATTCTTCAAGTCTTGCAGTTTCTCACCACGATTCTCATAGTAGAGTGGTACGGTAGCCTTGTCTTCCACAGCCCGTTTGAAGTCGTAGATACTCACATAGCCACCAAATGTTCGCGCAGTGATGTTGTCGTTTGATAACAACGGCGTTCCTGTGAATCCGATACGATGGGCGGTTGGTAACAGGTGCATCAGATTGTCGGCAAAGATTCCATTCTGTGTGCGGTGCGCCTCGTCGCTCATTACGATGATGTCGTGATCAGGATAGATGGGTTCTGCTTTGGGGTCGTTGAATTTCTGAATGAGCGAGAAGATGAAAGATGGATTGCCTTTCAGTTTCGTTTTCAGGTCTTCGCCACTACTGGCAATGAACTTCTTCGCCTTCACATTACCTAAAAGTCCACAATTCTCAAACGTATCACTGATTTGCTTATTAAGCTCGTCGCGATCAGTGAGCACCAAAAACGTAGGCGACCCCTCAAACTTACGACGGATTTTCTGCGAAAGGAACAGCATGGAATAACTCTTGCCTGAGCCTTGCGTGTGCCAGAACACACCAAGCTTTCCATTCAGGTACTGGCGGTTGCGATACATCTCCACAGCTTGGTTCACGCCCAGATACTGGTGGTTGCGGGCCAGAATCTTTACAGTCCGCCCTCCGCTATGGTCATAAAGGATGAAGTTCTCCAGTAGGTCGAGGAAGTTTTCCTTCTTGCAGATGCCTCTGAGCATTGTAGGCAGTTCTATGTTTCCCGTTTCTTGCTCCGTCAGTCGTTTCCACTCATGGAAAAACTCCCATTTGGAGTCGATGGTGCCTACACGAGCCTCCAATCCATTGCTGAACATGATGAAGGCATTGTGGTAGAACAACTGCGGGATGGTGTCGAGATAGTCGCGGTAATTCTTGTTGAAGGCATCCACCACCTCCACGTCGTGGTTCTTCAATTCCATAAAGAGCAAAGGAATACCGTTGACGAAGCCCACGATGTCGGCTCGGCGATGATACAAGGCTCCATACACCCACATCTCGCGGACACACAGGAAGTCATTTTTCTCAGGTGATGCGAAGTCAATCACCTTGGCGCGCACTTCTTCCGTTTCACCGTTAGGCTTCACACGACTCACGGGCACACCGTCCTTGATGTACTGATACTTCTGCTCGTTGATCTGCATAAGTGTCTGACTGCTCATGTGTTCCGTCATGCGCTCCATACACTCCTGCAGCTGCTTGTCCGTAATCCAAGGGTTCAGCGTCTTCAGCGCCTTGCGGAAACGTGCGGTCAGCAACACCTCGTGATACGACGAGCGCCCCAACGTGCCGTTCTGCCCCAACACTTCCGTGTCGAAAGCATACACGCTTGTCCAGCCCAGTTCCTTTTCCAGCAACTCGGCAGCACTCCGTTGTATCAGTTGGTCTTCGCTATAATCCTTTGCCATAAAGATTTATATTTTAATGCGAGTTTTTCTTTTAATATTATATACATCAAAAGGTATCAATGAAGCAGGACTCTTTATTGCCCTTAACTTTTGTTCTAGTATTTTTTGTTCGTATTCAGAACTACGAGCATCAATTCTTACTTCAAGAATAATATCAGCCCAGTTTATTTTAGGATCAATGGGGTCGATTTTTGTTTTTGTAAATGCTTTGTCATTTTTGGGAACAAGTAAAAAACGAACTTCTTGTTCATGTAAAAAGGCATTCCTTTTTAGCAACATTAAATTTAAGTATTTTTCAAAAGTAAAATCATTAAAAAAGGCTTTATAAAACTCATTTGGTATTCTTTTGTGATTTTTTCTAACATTTTTCTTATCAAGATTGTCGATTCTTTGTTGATCCCAATACTCAACACACCCTTCATATAAATTGAAAATATTGTGAGAATTTGCTATGCTCGATACAGAATTAAACAACTGCTCCCTTAATTTGTTTCTATCCAACTTGAATTCGACACATATGGAATTAAGTCCACCTTTATTATATGAATACAATTTCCATGCAGCCTCATTATCCTGTCTATATGTGAAACAACAACCTAACAAAGGCGGGTTGTTAGAAGAACTTACTGAACCTTTAATTTCTGCTTTATAGAATCGTCCTTCATATTTGTCGGGCCAACTAGTTGGTTCTGCAAATCGTAAGTTATTGTTCTCTAAACACAGCAACGCAGTCTCAAGACTCATATATTTATAATAATATGAACCAGATGGGTACCCTCCAATTTTATAATATAGTCCTAATCCACCATCAATGGGTGTAGGTCTCAATAATTTTATTCCATATTTTTCGTTAAGTTTTCTTCGTTCTGCATCATCTTTATTTTGGCCAATATTTCTGTCAGATTGCCGATAGAAATATTTATCAGTTCCGTGTATCGCTATGCTATGAAGTTGTTCGCTTTCATCTACATCTATTATGATAATAAAGCCATTTCCCATGGGAAAAGAACTAAACGAAATCAACGAGTATTGAAAATCAGAAATATCATTGCTGAGTCTTTTTAGAATTCTTTTTATTCCATTTGTAACATCGTCTGCATTTTTGAAATCTGGACCATATGCCCCCATAACTAACGTTCCTCCATTTGTGTTTAAAAATGCAGCAATTGAAATAGATATATTGTCGGTAAAATTTTTCTTAAATTCAAAAGTTTTAGTTTCCCTAAACATGATTCTAAATATTATTAAAGTTAGACGTCGATATTTCCGCTCATCAGCTTGGGAAGCAAGCGGTCGCGAGCTTCAGTGAGGAGGTGAATTTGAGATAAAAGAGATGCAACATTATCATAATACATCGAGGCTTTGCTCTCAAATATCTCAAGGTTTTTTTTATCCGGAACAGACAATTCCAACGCATTGATGTCTTTTGCATAGACATGAGGTTGTGCAGAACCTTTCTGCATATTGTCTATTGTTGTTTTGTTTTCTTTGAGATAGCAGTACACAAAATGTAAGAAGGGTGTTGTGTCTATATCAACATATGAACAATCGGATGCCCAAACTTTTTCATAATACAATCTTGTAAAACCAGCATTTGCGCCAGAACCACTTACTGTTATAACACGTTCTGCCGTATTTGATTTATTACAATAGTATGCTGGTTCAAGTCCACCTGCTACTACTGGTATGGAGCCTTCAATTATTTCTTTCTTGGTTATTGTCTTTCCCCGCTTGAATTCCGCTAACTGCCCCAATTTTGATGAGATCCACCCCTCTGGCATACCATCGACAATCTTGGTGGTTTGGTGCCCAGGAAAGCGGAGGTCGACGAACCATTCCTTATAGAGCCGCTGCGCTGCTTCCTCCAACAACTTTATCTGCTTTTGATAATTCTCTATCAATGAGTCGTAGTGGGAAAGGATGGTGGCAATTCTAATTTGCTCTGCTTTCTCTGGTAATTCAACTTCCATACTAAGCAAGTCATCATTTGCAAGGCTTGCACGAGTAGTCATTGAAGAAAAAGCCATAAATTTACCTCTGAACTTCTTAGAGCGGAGATAATAGCCAATAAACTTAGGAACTACTTCATCTGTAGTTGGTCGAAGTCGTTTGGTGAAACCATTATAAGTTGCATTAGGATAATCTTTAAGAGCAACAGAACTCATACCAAGTTCATCCATCGTCTCACTAGTACGAGTAATGAACACATCTCCTCTCTTTATAGAGCACGCTTCCCTCTCTTTTTCGGATGACTGTACTAATGAATCCAAACTCTTGGGTAAAAACCAATTGTTGAAAACAGTGGAGAATGTGAGAAATGGATAGCCTGTTCCAAAAAACTGACGTCCTTTGGAAAGCCCATTATGAACCTCATAGAGTTCACCCAACTTCACTTTCTTCCACTCGCTCATTTCAGATCCTCCCATGCTTTTTGAATGTCGTTCATTAGCACGTTGGCCTCTTGGGTGAGCTGTGCCAGCTCGGCGTGAATATCATTCATACGCTCATGGAAATCTACTCCGTCGTCCTCCTGCTCAGCAACGCCAACGTATGCACCAGGGGTGAGGGAGTAGTTCTTTTCCTCTATCTCCTGAATGGTGGCAATCTTGCAGAGACCAAGCACATCTTGATACTCACCATCGCCAAACTTTTCTGTGAGCCACTCAAATTGGCGAGCTGTTTCTACAAGGTCTTCCCAACGCTCTATGATCTCTTTCCATTCTGCTTCTATTTTCTTCTTGTCTTTGCGAACAGCGGAAGCTATTGCTTCTTTGGCTTGTTTCTTTTCTTCTTCTAAGCAAGCAATGAAATTGGTAGAGTATTCTTTTTCACCATTCTTAATGACTTCTTCAAGCCTTTCTGATGTCAATGGAGCTGAGACGTTATCAAGAATCTCGATATAGTCTCTAATCAATTGTTGGTACTTATCCTTCTCACCACGATACAGATGCACGATGGCTTGCAAGTTGCGTAGTTGCCACTCAGTCCATTCATTCAAAGTACGGTCCACCACAGTATAATAGTTGCGGGCATCGATGAAGAGCACCTTGTCACGAATCTCAGCGTTCTTGTTGCGGTCAAAGAACCACAGCGAACAAGGCAAAGAGAGCGTGTAGAAGAAGTTATTACCCACGCTCACCATCACATCCACATCGCCAGTACGCACCAGTTTCTCACGGATGTCACGGTCTTTGTTGGCACTATCTGTGGCAGAACTTGCCATCACGAAGCCAGCACGTCCATGATCGTTCAAGTAGGCATAGAAATAGCTAATCCAAAGATAATTGGCATTGCCAATCTCCTTTGTTTTCTGATTTACGCCTGGCAAACCAAATGGCAGACGCCCAGCAGCAGAGGTGGATTCCGCTTTTACTTTATCCACATTGAAAGGAGGATTGGCCATCACATAGTCGCATTTACCAGCAAGGTTGTGGGCATCGTGGTAGAAGGAGTTTGCTTCATCGC
Organism: Muribaculaceae bacterium; assembly: GCA_017552595.1. GTDB lineage: Bacteria > Bacteroidota > Bacteroidia > Bacteroidales > Muribaculaceae > RUG14106. Next base: position 1,551 of record JAFZPB010000299.1, on the reverse strand, counting down.
CGGAAATAATCTTTCCGTTGAGTCCATGAACTGCCATATTCATTAGGCAGAGCTGGGCGTTGTACTCCACCTTCTCCTGTCCATAGAAGGTCATTTGGGTGTTGGCATTAAGTCCCGTCTGATTCACAAAGTCGCCCGTTTGTACAAACATTCCACCAGAACCACAGGCTGGGTCGAGCATCACACCCTGAGTAGGCTCCAACACATTCACCAGCATCTTCACCAACGACTTGGGAGTGAAGAACACACCATCGTCGGAGGCTACGGCCTTGGCAAACTTGGAAAGGAAATACTCATAGATACGGCCTATAATGTCACCACCGATTTCGTCAATGGTCTTGTTGTTGAAGATGCGAAGCAATTCACGCAGGAGGTCATCGGCAAACATCGTGTAGGTCTTGGGCAGTACGCCTGTCAGCTGTTCACTTTGGTCTTCCACCAGCTGCATGGCATTGTTTACGGCTTCACCCAACGAGTTGATATCCTGTCCGTCTTTAGTCTTCAAGTGGGCATCTATGATGTTGTCGGGCAAATTCACCAAATAGTCGAACTGTGCCTCGCGAGGCAGATAGAGTGCACTCTTGGCGGCAAAGTCGCTGGGCTCTACGGGCATCACTCGTCCACCACGACTCGGACGGTTCTCCAGAATCTCTGCCTCCACCATCTTGTAGCGACTATAGGCATAGCGCAAGAAAAGTAATGCCAACACAGGCATACAATACTGGCTGCTTGTCAACTTACTACCTTGTCTCAAAAGATCTGCCGATTCCCAAAGTTCGGCTTCGAGTTTTCGTATATTAATCATTCTTTATATGTTTACAGGTAATACCGAGGTCCAGATTGTCCTTTGTTGGCTACAAAGTTAAACAAATTCTTTTGAATAATTTTTGGTTTTAGAAATATTTGCCGTTTTGTGGGTCTGTTTTCGCAATTTCTTTCAATGTCAATTTAACCATTCAGACGTTTCGCAGTTGTTCCCTTCTCGTTTTGCGAACACATTTGTGTTGACGTAGGTCATATTTTGGGCTTTATTTTCGTTTTGGGATTGATTGATGGCTGTGGATTATGATTTATGGATTTTAATTCGTAACTTTGTAGGTTGAAACAATTTTTTTAACCGATATGGATCTTTTTGAACAAGTTTCTGCCGATATAAAAAAGGCAATGCTCGCGCGCGATAAGGTGCGCCTTGAGGCCCTTCGTGGCATTAAAAAGGAATTTCTTGAAGCAAAAACGGCTAAGGGCGGCGACGGTACGCTTCCCGACGACGCTGCCACCCGCATACTCGTGAAGATGGTGAAGCAACGTCGTGAAAGTGCCGATATCTACGCAGGTCAAAATCGCCAAGACCTCGCCGACAACGAACTCGCCGAGGCTGCCGTCATCGAAGAATATCTGCCTAAACAACTTTCAGCCGAAGAACTTGAGGCTGAACTGAAAAAAATCATAGACCAAGTGGGCGCATCGTCGCCTGCCGAAATGGGCAAGGTGATGGGTGTGGCCACAAAGGCTCTCGCTGGCCGTGCCGACGGTAAGGCCATCTCGGCTAAG
>JAFZPB010000298.1 GCA_017552595.1 Muribaculaceae bacterium | reverse complement strand
CTGCGGTCACGTCAATGGTTCCCGCGGAGAAAGTGGCATTCCCATCAACCTTGATGGCTGCCGAAGAATAGTCGTCGGCTTGACCTTCGGCATTGGTGTAGGTGCCGTAACCGCCCGAAGCGGTGATTGTCACGTTAGTGCCGCTGAATGTGGCGTCGGAATCGGCAGAAATGCCCTTAGCGGCCGTTCCCGATGCGGTAAAGTTAATCGACCCGCCCTTAGCGGCGAAGGCTTTTTTCACCTTTATACCAGTGCAATAACTTGCGTCGCCTTCTTCCACTACAACATTACCTGTCATCGTGCCCGTAATCGTGCCGTCGGTCATCGTGAATTTCTTCTTCGTCTTGATACCCTTGGCTTGGTCGCCGCTGACGGTAAGTTTAATCGTACCGCCGGAAATCGTGACATCCTTGTCGGAGTTGAGACCCTTGCCGTCATTGCCGGCGGCAGTGAGGTCGAGAGAACCTGCGGAAATATTGGTTTCGCAATCGACGGAAATCGCCGACGAACTATATGTGTCGGCTTTGCCTTCGGCATCGGTATAAGCACCATTTGCGCCCGAAGCCACGATTATGGCATTACCGCCCGAGAAAGTTGCGATGGAATCCACCGAAATACCCTTTGCGGCCTCGCCTGTTGCTGTGATATTGATATCACCGCCGGTGAATGAGAAGTTGCGGTCGGTCTTGATGCCCGTGCAATATGACGGGTCACCATCGACGACAACCACCTTGCCCGTACAATTGGCGGTAATAGTGCCGCCATTGACGAAGATGTTGTGTTTGCTCTTGATACCCTTTGCTTGGTCGCCGCTGACGGTCATGTTGATTGTGCCGCCATTAATGGTGATAATGCTATCTGCCTTCACTGCCTTTGTGTCGGCTGTGGCCACGGTCACGTCAATCAAACCGTCGTCGATAACGATGTAGCCTGCGTCAGCGTCGATACCGTCACCGGCAGATGATGCGGAACGGAACGTGCCGCCCTTCATCATGAAATAGTCGTTGGCATGGATACCGTCGGATTTCGACGAAACGATGTTGATTGTGCCGGCATCGATGCGCACGTAGTCGTCGGAAGCGATTGCGTGCTTCTTGTTACCAGTCACGTTGAGAGTTCCGTTGCCGATAAACAAAAGTTGACCTTCGCTGAAGAAGCATGCTTTTTCATCTTCGCCTTCAGGTGTTTTAGTGTACTTCGAAGCATCGACGAGGTTGGTAGTGGTGCCGTCAACGAGTTCGACGGTGATTTTCTTTTTGCTCTGGATGTTGATTGCCGAGCCATCATTGTTCGTGATGTTTGCCCCGTCGAGAGCGAGAGTAAATCTCTTGTCGGAATAGATTTTCACTTGTCCCGTGGTTGTCGTACCAGTAATGTGGTAACGCAACTCTTTGTCGGTTGTGGAGCGTACAATCACGTCGGCACCATCTTTTTCTACCGACACGCCCTCAAGGAAGTAGGGATTGACGATTTCGGCATCGTCGCCGATAAAGTTGATTTCGACATCTTCAGTCACTTCGCCCACAAACAATTTTTCAATGCTTGCACGCGACAGCGTGGCGATGGTGTCAAGTTTGGTTACGAGAAGGATGTTTTGACCTGTTTCGTCGAATTTGACGCTGTCAACCTCGGACAAAGTAATACCGTTCGTGAAATTACCTGAGATTTTCACCCACGCGCGTTGCGTGGCCCATGCGGCCGTCACTAAGGCGGCGATGGTTGCAATTGCTATCAGTTTCCGTTTCATCTCAGCACGATTTTAGAGGTTTGACTACCAGAGCGCGCCACATAGACGCCTCTCACTAACTCACTAACGTCGAGCACATTGCTTTTGCCTTTAGCACGCAAAACTCCGTCGAGCGAATACACTTCGATACCGTTTTCAGTGGAGTAAAGCGTGCGGCCTTTTAGTTGCAATCCCGACAATTCTTTTGCCTGTACGGCATCAATTCCGGAATAGTTCTGGTCGAACCGCAACGAAATCAATCCGTTGGATGTCGAATAGGTCTCGGTGCCGTTTTTTGTCACCACCGACATTTGCCCGTCGGCGGGGAAAGTCACTTCGGTAAGTTCCGACAACGCTATTCCGACATCACCGCTTTGTGTGCGGATATAGACGGTCGTCACATCGTCGGCATAAACCGATGCCGAACAAATCAACGCCGCTACTATCGCAACAATTCTGATGATTCTTTTCATTGTCAATTTGTTTAATTTATTTGTTTGTTTTGATAATTATCATTAAGGTGCCGATTCATCGCTCGGCATAGTAGCGCAATTTATCGATTGCAAGTTAGCAATTTTTGTCAAATAGCGGAAATTTTCGGCGAAAGTTTTTTAATTTTTGGCTGTTTCGACAATATTTTTCGACTTTTTGCCAAAATTTTTCCATTTTTTTTAGTTTTATAACCACCTAAATATTATATACCTACGAGCGATTCCCATATTGTATAAAAAAATTGCCGACCTCTTCAGTCGGCAATATTGACAAACATATAATCCATTTTGTCAAAATGTACAATTCAATTTCTCACCACCCTACTTTCTTTCGCCAACGGCAAAAAAGTCGTAAACCAGTTGGGCTTTTGATTGGCCGATGGCGGCGGTTAATTCTTCGAGAGAGGCTTCGCGGATGCGCTTCACACTTTTGAAATGCGACAGCAGGGCGGTGCGGGTCTTCTCCCCTACTCCCTTGATTTGGTCGAGTTGCGACGCGGTCTGCGATTTGCCGCGACGTTTGCGGTGATGAGTGATGCCGAAGCGGTGTGCCTCGTCGCGCAAATGCTGGATTACTCGCAAAGATTCGGAGTTTTTGTCGATATAAAGCGGAAAACTGTCGCCGGGGAAATAGATTTCCTCAAGCCGTTTCGCAATTCCGATAACAGCGATTTTGCCGCGAAGATTGATGCTCTCCAATGCCTCTACGGCGGCGTTCAACTGACCTTTGCCTCCGTCAACGACTATCAACTGAGGCAACTCTCCGCCCTCTTCAACAAGTCGCGAATATCGGCGGATAACCACCTCTCGCATTTTGGCGTAATCGTCATGCCCGTCGGATTCCTTGATGATGAAATGTCGATAGTCGGCCTTCGACGGCTTTGCATTACGGAAAACCACGCACGATGCCACAGGATTCGACCCCTGTGTGTTGGAATTGTCAAAGCACTCGATATGTCGCGGAAGTTCAGTCAAACTGAAGTCCTGCTGCAACCGCTTCAACGTTTTCATCGTGCGTTGCTCGGGGTTGAATTTCTCCAAATTGTTGAGGTAATCTGCAAGTTGTCCGTTAGCATTTTTTAACGAAATGTCGAGAAGTTTGCGTTTGTCGCCACGTTTCGGAATGATGAAAAATGTGTCGTCTGCAACGTAATTAGGAGCAGTTTCGACAACAACACCTTTGAACCGCACGTCGAACTTTTCAGCCACTTCGAGCATCGCATGCGCAACCACTTCGGGCAAATCCTCGTCGAGCGACCGCTTGTAATGAAGATTATACGAACTTACAATAACTCCGTCGGAAATATGCAAATAATTGACGAACACGTCATTGTCATTTTCAACAGCACCAAAGACGTCGATTGTGCCAACTGTCTGGCTGACCACCGAACTGCGACTCTGATACTTCTCAACTTGCTGATATATCATTTTCAAGGCATGCGCCTGCTCAAATTTCAGTTGCTCAGCCAATTTGGTCATTTCACCTCGAAGAAATGCGAGCAACTGCGAAGTGTGACCGCCAAGGATTTGCTTAATCTGGTCGATATAACCGTTATATTCCTCTTCCGAAATCATACCCTTCACGCAGCATCCACGACAACGCTTCAGGTGATATTCAAGGCATAGACGAGCCGTTAGTTGCGACTTCGGTGTTATTGTCAGTTTGCACGAACGAATTGGATATAAGTCGGTTATAAGTTTCAGCACCGTCCTTGCTGAGGTGCGATTAGTATATGGCCCGTAGTATTTGCCCAACCGCTTGACATAATTATGAGTTAGAAACACTCGTGGGTACGCCTCATTGGTGACGCAAATCCATGGATAGGATTTGTCGTCTTTAAGGAGTATATTATAATGTGGTTTGTGCCTCTTAATCAGGGAGTTCTCTAAAATCAAGGCATCGTTTTCGGTGTTAACGAGATGATACTCCAAGTCGGCGATATTAGCCACAAGCCGGCTGGTTTTGAGCGTATCGTGGTCGCGGTTGAAATACGACGCCACGCGGCGTCGGAGATTTACTGCCTTGCCCACATAGATGACCTTTCCAGCGGCGTTGTAATAAACATACACCCCGGGCTGTTCGGGCAATGCCCTCACTTTCTCCATCAATGCGTCGTTAGCAGCCATAACCCATCTAAAAGACATCGACGGATACAGACCTGTCTGTTCCGCCGACGCTTTACCGTTTTTTGATTAGTAAGTAATCAGTGATGTCACTTCGGCCTCTTCGGGGAATTTGTCACGACCGTGGAGTGCCGAAAGTTCGATAACGAAGTTAATGTAGATTTTCTTCGGGTTCATACTTTTGACGAGATTATAGGCTGCAGCCATCGTTCCGCCAGTTGCGAGCACGTCATCGTGGAGCACTACGATATCGTTCTCGGTTATGGCGTCTTTATGGATTTCAATGATGTCTTTGCCATACTCTTTGTCGTAGGAAGCCGAGATGGTGTCGGCGGGAAGTTTGCCGGGCTTGCGGACGGGCACAAAACCTGCGCCAAGTTCGAAAGCGAGAATAGATCCGCCGATAAAGCCGCGCGATTCGATACCGACCACTTTGGTCACACCTTTGTCGCGATAAAGTTGAGAAAGGTCCCACCCAACGATGTGGAGGGCACGTGCATCTTTGAATAGTGTCGTGAGGTCCTTAAAGACGATTCCTTTCTGCGGGAAATCGATGACGTCACGAATTTTTGACTTTAAATATTCCATTTCTTGTTAATTGATATTTGAATAATTGTTTGTTTTATCTTTTGTTATTTTTCTAATTTACAAGTTTTTATTTTGCAATTGTTCCACGTGAAACATTTTATCGCCCCATCAACATCAACAAAATACTGACGTCGCTCGGCGAAACACCAGGAATTCGAGACGCTTGAGCGATTGTCTCAGGATTTATCTTTTCCAATTTCTGCCTAGCCTCTGTAGATAAAGCAGCAATCTCAGAATATATAAATCTGTCTTTGATATGGATATTCTCAAGACGCTGCATCTTGTCAGCAAGGGAGCGTTCACGCTCAATATAGCCTTCGTATTTAATCTTAATCTCGGCCGCCTCAACAACCACCTCGGCAATTACATTGTCAATTTCAGCAATTCTATTTGCCAATGCAGGGACAATCTCGGCAAGGGATTTAATGGTAAGTTGAGGACGACGCACAAGGTCGATAAGTTTCACGCCCTGACGCAACGGCTGCTCGCCCAACTTTTCTAGCGACGGGTTGATTATGGCAGCCTTGATATTGAAATTGGATATGAAATCTACAAGTCCATCAACCGCATCTTTCTTCTTTTCAAACCAAGAAATACGAGTTTCATCAACCAAACCTATTTCATATCCACGTTTAGTCAAGCGAACATCAGCATCGTCTTGACGAAGCAAAATGCGATATTCAGCCCGCGAAGTGAACATTCTATAAGGCTCATCAACGCCCTTTGTAACAAGGTCGTCGATAAGCACGCCGATATAGGCCTCATCGCGGGAAAGAACAAACTCTCCCCCACCCTTCACTCTTAGTGCGGCATTGATTCCAGCAATCAGACCTTGCCCAGCCGCCTCTTCGTAGCCAGTCGTACCATTGACTTGACCAGCGAAATAAAGCGATTTGACAAGTTTAGTTTCAAGAGTGTGGTTGAGTTGTGTGGGGTCGAAGAAATCGTATTCGATGGCATAGCCCGGACGATAGATTTGAACATCTTTCAAAGAGGGTATGGTGCGCAAAGCCTCTATCTGAATGTCGATGGGCAAAGAGGAGGAAAAACCATTGAGATAGTATTCGTGGGTGGTTTCACCTTCGGGCTCAAGGAACAACTGATGTTCGGTTTTATCGGGGAAGGTGACAATCTTCGTCTCGATGCTCGGGCAATAGCGCGGACCGATACTATTGATTTGTCCATTATACAGTGGCGAATCGGGCAAACCGCGACGGAGAACTTCGTGAGTTTGCTCGTTAGTATAAACGATGGCGCAAGGCCGTTGTTTCAAACTTCGTTTAACATCGGGAAGGAATGAGAACTTGTGGAAATCGTCGTCACCTTCTTGGATTATGGTCTGAGAAAAATCTACCGAACGCCCGTCGATACGAACAGGCGTGCCGGTTTTCATCCTGTCGGTTTTGAATCCCAACGAAGCAAGTTGCTCGGTCAGACCATAAGCGGCAGGCTCGGAAATACGGCCACCCTTAATCATTGTTTTTCCAATGTGTATCAAGCCGTTAAGGAATGTGCCGGCGGTGAGGATTACGGCTTGAGCCGAAAATTCTATGCCAAGCGCGGTGGTCACGCCCACTACCCTACCATCCTCAATCTTAAGCCCCTTGACGGAATCCTGCCACATATATAGATTAGGAGTGTTTTCAAGAGTTTCGCGCCAAAAGCGGGAGAAAAGCATTCTGTCGCATTGGGCACGCGGACTCCACATGGCCGGGCCTTTCGAGCGATTGAGCATTCGGAACTGAATCGACGCGCGGTCGGTAATGATTCCCATCTGACCGCCAAGTGCATCTATCTCTCTGACAATCTGTCCTTTGGCGATACCGCCTACGGCGGGGTTGCAACTCATTTGGGCGATTTTGTTCATGTCTATAGTAATTAACAATGTGGCTACACCGAGACGTGCCGCCGCAGAGGCTGCTTCACATCCGGCATGGCCGGCACCTATCACTATGACATCGTAGTCAAAACGCATTTGTCGGTAGTTCAATCATTTACTTGAAAAATTGATGGGCCATCTCGAGGGCTGCGTTTTCGTTGGCTTCCATTATCTCACGTTCTCCTGGGCCTTTGTCGTTGATTCCGCAAAGGTGGAGAAGTCCGTGCACGATGACTCGCAACAATTCCTCATCATACGATTTTCCGAACAACACGGCATTACTTCTCACGGTGTCGAGCGAAACAAAAACATCGCCGGCGACAATCTTGCCGCGAGAGTAATCGAACGTAATTATGTCGGTGTAATAATCGTGTGAAAGAAATTGGTTGTTTATCTTCAGAATCTCCGCATCGTCACAAAAAATATAAGAAATCTCTGAAACGAACTTACCGTGACGAAGAGCGACAGACTCTAACCAACGATTCGCGAGGTCGAAATCCAACGAGGGTAATTCGACACCTCTCGACAACCATTCAATTTTTTTCATGTACGAATGATATTACTCGCAAAATTACAAACTTTTTCATTCATCTCAAAGAAAAAGGCAAACAAACCGCCGTTTTGTACCCAAATCGAATTTTCTGACAAAAAATCGCCTCATCGGAAAACCACCTTTATCATTTGGAAATTAAACGATTGACTAAAATTAGAGCCTCTGAGAATCGGATAAACGAGAAGAATCCGGGCGAGCGTAGGGCAAAAATGCCAACTTTTTGTAGTAATTTTACGAATGAAACGGACGAAATCCGCCAAAATCATTAACATTGCTTAACAATATGACAAACGTCGAAAAATGGAAGGCCGAACTTGCCGCGAAGGCGAAACCGGAAAAAATAAAAGTGTTCGTCAATTTTTTCAAGACCGGAAAAGGGGAGTACGGCGAAGGCGACAAGTTCATCGGACTAAGCGTTCCCGACAATCGGGCGGTGGCTAAAACGAAGTGGGGGAGCGGTAACTCCGAAATTTCCGAAATGCTCGCAAGCGAAATCCACGAACACAGGCTTTCGGCATTTCTTTGCCTCGTCGAAAAATACCGCAAACTCAAAAAAGACCGCAACGCACGCGAAGAACTCATCGACTTCTATCTTAACCACGCCAAGCGTGCCAACAACTGGGACCTCGTCGATTTGTCGGCACCATATACAATAGGGGAGTGGTGTGTCGAAAACTCCGACTTTTCAACGCTCTACCGACTCAGCGAAAGCGCCAACCTTTGGGAACAACGAATCGCAATCGTCGCCACTGTCACAGCCATACGCAAAGGCATCTTCAGCCCGACAATCTCAATAGCCGAGAAATATCTCTCTCACCCGCACGAACTCATCCACAAAGCCACAGGATGGATGCTCCGCGAAATGGGCAAGCGCGACATCACAGAACTCCGAAATTTCCTTGACCGACATGCCGACTCCATGCCACGCACCGCCCTACGTTACGCAATCGAACGCATGGACGAAGCCGAAAGGAAACACTATCTCGCATTCAAAACGAAAAAAAATGCCGAAAACACTGAAAAGTAAAAAAAACTAAGTATATTTGCAATCAAGTTGGCGCTTCTAATCCTCCCGACGAACAAAATCAACGCCGACACGAAATATGGATAAGATTTCCGCAACAATAATAACCCTCAACGAGGAAGCGCGAATCAACGACTGCCTCGACTCAATCGAAGGCATCGCCGACGAGATTATCGTCATCGACTCCTATTCTACCGACCGCACAGTCGAAATCTGCGAATCCCGCGGCTGCCGCGTGGTACGCCGACATTTCAAAGGCTACGGAATCCAACGTCAGTACGCAACGTCGCTGACCACCCACAACTACGTGCTATCTATCGACGCCGACGAACTCCTCTCGCCTGCGCTACGCCAATCGCTTTTGAAAATTAAGGAAGAAGGCTTCAAACACCGCGTCTATTCGTTCTCTCGGCTCAACTTCTACTGCGGCCAACCGATTCGCCACTGCGGGTGGTATCCCAACTATCAAATCCGTCTTTTCGACAAACACTACGCAAACTGGGACCTTCACGACGTGGGCGAACGAGTGATTTTCTCCGACACGCTCAACCCCGAGCCACTCGACGGCGACCTGCTCCACTACCGCTGCAACACCCCCGAAGAATACCGCCGCATCCAGCGCCGCCACTCCGTAATAGAAGCCGAAGTGCTAGTCGCCAAAAAGCAGAGCACCAATGCGATTCGTGGATTTTTCAAAGCCGTGGGCAAATTCTTGGATTGCTATATCCGCAAAGGGGGAATCTTCGACGGCCCAGAGGGTAGGGCGATAAGCCGCGAACACTACTATTCAACCATTCTCGCCTACAAAGTGGCGCGCCAGATGAAACGCGAAAAAAAGAAAAAGGAATGAGCCTGAAAATCGTCCGACAGCCCGACATTCCCGACGAAATATCCCGAATTATCGACGACACCGCCGCAAACGGCGTACCGCCGACAGCCGAGCACATCTACGACGGCAAACGAAACACGCTCTACAGAGTAGGGGAGTGCAATGTCAAACGGTTCGGACGCCCCAACGCACTCAACAAATTCGTCTATGGCATATTCCGCCGAAGCAAGGCCCGACGCTCCTACGAACATGCCCTGCGACTTCAGTCGCTCGGTTTCGACACGCCTCAGCCTTTCGGATATATCGAAAAATCTCACTGCGGAATGTTCACCGACAGTTACTATTTCTGCCGACAACTCGAAGGTGTCGAAACAATGCGCGACTGGGACTCTATCCTCGACGACCGCACGCTTCTCACCGATTTCTGCCGTTTTTCACTTAGTCTTTGGGAGAATGGCGTCTGGCACAAGGACTACTCCCCTGGCAATATCCTTCGCGACATAGATGAAAACGGCAAAAACCGCTTCTGGCTCGTCGACCTCAACCGAATAAAATTCATCAAAACAGGCAGAAAGCACCTCATCGCAATGTTCACGAAGATTTCCATCGACCGCTCCGTCAACGAGCAAATCTGCCGTTGCGTGGCTGAAGTCGCCGGAATCGACGCAGAAAAATTCGTTGCCGACGTTCGCCGTAATCTCGAAAAATACTTTGCAAAAAAACACCGTAACAAAGTGCTGAAACGCATTTTTCTAAATAAAACCACACGTTGAAAGCCGCCACCGACAAGCGACAATCTTTGACACGAAGCGTCATCTCTCTCGGACTGCCGATTCTCGTCGGCGAAATAGGCCACATCGCCACAGGTTTCGCCGACAACATTATGGTTGGCCGATATGCCACCGAGGCCCTCGCAAGCGCGTCGATGGTGAACAATGTCTTCAACATTCCCTACCTCGCATTCATAGGTTTCGCCTTCGGAATCACCCCGCTCGTGGGTATGCGCTTCGCCCAATCCAACAAAAGTGCTATCGGCTCTCTGCTGCGGAACGGCATTATTGTGAACATTCTTTTCGCAATGATTGTCAGCGGAATCATGCTCGCGATTTACTTCAACCTTCATCGGCTGGGACAGCCCGACGAACTTCTTCCACTAATCCGCCCTTACTTCATAATCAACATTTTAGGAATAATACCCGTCGCGCTGTTCAGCGTGTATTCGCAATGGAGTTACGGCTTGAAGCAAACGAGCACACCGATGTGGATAACGCTCATCTCGAACGTGATAAACGTGGCGGGCAACTACATTCTGATTTTCGGCAAATTCGGAGCGCCGGAAATGGGGCTTACGGGCGCGGGAATAAGCACCCTATTCGCAAGGGTGGTTTGCCCGCTTGCGGCATACGCCGTCATCCAACGCCACAAAAGTTATCGACAGTACCTCGACTCGATTAAGGCGGCTAAAACGAACCGTCGCACAGCCGCCAAACTCGCCGCCACCTCCACGCCAGTGTCGCTACAAATGACACTCGAATCGGCATCGTTTTCGGTGGCGGCAATCATGGCTGGTTGGATAGGAACTATCGCGCTGGCGTCGTATCAGATAATCACGATGGTGAGTCTTCTCGGTTTCTGCATCTACTACAGCATGTCGTCAAGCGCCGCAATCCTCGTGTCGAACGCCGCCGGACGTGGCGACAACGCCGAAATGCGACGCGCCGCCTTCGCCGTATATAAGGTGGTGTTGACAATCGCCGTCGCAATGTCGCTGCTATTCTTTTTCGCCGGAAAAACGCTAATCTGCGCCTTTACCGACGACACCGTTCTTATAGCCTACTCGCTGACGCTCATTCCTCCGATGATTCTCTACCAACTCGGCGACGCCACACAGGTCACATTCGCATGCAGCCTCCGCGGAACAGCCAACGTGATGCCCATGCTTTGGATTGCCCTGACAAGTTACGTCATCATCGGCATTCCGGCGGCCTACATTTTCGCATTCCCGATGGGGTGGGGCGGTCAGGGCATCGTCTATAGTTTCAGCGTGTCGCTATTCCTCGCCGCCGCCCTTTATCTGTTTTTCTTCCTCCGCACCACAAAAACGAGAAATCAGTCGTGATAAATCCGATTGTTTGATGATTTCATTTTTACGTCGACTGTCCGTTCTGCCATGAACTTATCCAACTCCTCTACATATTTGATGCCGAGTTTTTGGAAGATACGTTTTCGAATGACATACACGCTGTTTCGGTTGGTGAACCCCAATAGCGATGCCGTTGTTATCGAGTCGAATCCGTAAATTGTCAATGCGAGGAGATTAATATCCTGCTCTTTAATATCGGGATATTCCTCCTCTATTCGTTTAATAATATTACCTTTTCGAAGGTTGTCTATCTCCTTTATTTTTGTTATAAACGCCTTCTTGTCGATTCCGTTAAGAGCCTCGACAACGCCGCGCACGTCTTCAACGTTTGGCCCCAGGCCTACGACCGTACGGATTGTTGAATCCATCAACTCGTATTGACGTCTCATCTCGTCGCTGATATTCTGTTCGTCTCGCAAAAGCGACTGCAAATCGGCATTTAGCGTTTCCGCCGATAGTATCCGTTTCTCTTGACGTTTTCGCCTCCTTCTCGATAAGAAATATGTCACAATTCCCAATGATAATAGTCCCAAAAAAGCAGACAATAATACCAACCAGCGGTTTTTGCTCTTTAACGCCTCGTTTTCCAATCGTTGGTTTTTGTTTCTCAATTCAGCGCTAAGCATATTCTGCTGGATGTTGTTTTCAAGTTGTGCCGTGCGGAATTTGTATCGCGCCTTCATTTGATTATAGGCTTCGGCGTAATTGCCCGTTGCCTCAGCCAGCAAAGTGTGAAGGTGTATGTGGCGGGCATCTGTTTCGCCAAAGGCATCAAACTTATTTGCGGCAATCCGCGCCGAATCAAGTTGGCCTAGTTTCAAATAACTACAGGCGAGATAATAATATGGTTGACCCGACAAATCTTTGTTCTCGCCTAAAGCGATGGCCTTTTGGGCGTTCTGTTTTGCCTCCATATATTTTCCTTTATTGCAATAATAAGTGGAAAGCGTGCAGTAGTTCAATGCTTGGTAGAACGTGTCGTTCCGACATATTGCGTCGTGTAGCGACTGGTCGCAATAGTAAAGACATGAATCGCTGAGCGAGACGCAATAAATCGCACCGAGATTAAACGAACACATAATTGCCCTCGCACTGTCGTGGATCGTCTCAAAACAATCAAGTGCTTTTCGATAGTTGGAAATCAACTTAAAACTATCAACAAAAGCATTCGTAGAATAAAAGGCGGCCAATCTGAGATGTGCGTACCCTCTCCAAAAGAAATCTGTGTCGCTTAACTCATCTATACCCTTCAAATACCATCTGGAGGCATCGCAGGAGTCGTTATGGCAAATTTCACTTACCACGCAACCTTTGTAAATATATGCCCTTGCCAAATAATTACTTTCGGAATTCCTCTCGAAATAATCAACGGCAGAAGATATCAACGAGTCGTCCGACTCGCCAAGTTGTCGGAGCAGCCTGTATTTCGCCGCAACGGTCAGCAATGACCACATTGCCTGATTTCGCTTTGAGAGAGTGGTCGGATTTATGCTTGTTAGAATAGATTCCGCTGATTCCGCTCGCTTATTTTCATTTTCAGTGATTTTAGCCACAAGAAGAGAATCTGCCTCCAAAAGCCTGTAATCAATAGGTTCTTTTGAGCAGGAGATAATAACACTTGAAATTATAAGAAAGATAATTGATAATTTTTTCATTTTTGTTAGAACAATTCTCATGGCAAATTTACTTTATATCTTTGACATATCAAAATCAAATTAAATCTAACAGAAAAAAATTTTATTTGTTTATGCTTTGTGTCACGCACAATGATGTATAACGACGTACTAAAAGTTCAATAATCAGCGATAAAAGCAATTATTGCCGACTTTTTTGCGGAGACACTTCAATTTTTCGTATCAATTCTCTTAAGCAAAAGCCACAGACCTCACTCCCAAATAGCGACTTTGTTAGAATCCAACAAGGCTTATAAACATTTATATATCAATAACATAGCCACACAATCTGTTAGACGCATTTTTCTTGATTTATATTTGGTTCGTATTTTTTTATGTTATTACTTTGCGACATAATTCTATTTTAAGATATAATGAATTCTGAACTGAACATAGCGAAAAATGTCGGCTGGCGGGTCGGCGCATTTCTTAAGTCTTACAACAATATAGACGACCCGCTGCCGACATCCCTCTACTCTAACCCCCAAACCAATTTTAAGATTTGTCAACCCTTTATTGGGTTTAGATTGTTTGTTAAACAATGTTAAAATGGGGGGGGTGATTATCGTATTAAAATTTTTTGTAACTTTGCAATGTAAACCAACATCATTGTGAAAATTTCAACTTGAATTACTAACTTAAACTCGTAATAATTATGAAAAGAACATTAGTTTTAGCCATTTCGGTCTTAGCCGTATGCGTCCAACTTTCTGCATACGACTTTATGGTCGATAAGTTGTGTTATAATATAAATGCCGATGGCACATCGGTGACGGTGACTTATCAAAACAACAGTTCGCCTCGATATACTGATTTAAGTGGAGAGTTAATCATCCCGGAATCTGTGAACTATGAAGGCGTCGACTACCCTGTCACAGGGATTAACTATTGGGCTTTCGAAGGTTGCACTGCTTTGACCTCTGTAACAATTCCCAAATCCGTTACCGAGATTGGCTATTGGGCCTTCCAGTATTGTAGCGGTTTGAAAACAGTGAATTGGAACGCCAAGAATTGCGCAGGTTATTCGGATGTCACGATGGCACCATTTTATCAATTGTCGGGAATCACTTCTTTCAATTTCGGCAATGAAGTTCAAACAATCCCCGCGTGTCTATGCTACGGACTTTCTGGGTTAACTTCCGTAACAATCCCCAACTCCGTCACTTCGATAGGCAGTTCTGCTTTCAGAAATTGCAAAGCCTTGACTTCAGTTACCATCGGAAACTCTGTCGCCTCGATTGGCCCGCGTGCTTTCGAAGAATGCAGTTGCTTGACAGGGCCTTTGACAATCCCCGATTCCGTTTCAGAGATTGGCGGGTATGCTTTCTACAACTGCAGCGGATTGTCCTCATTAACAATAGGGAAATCCCTCTCCTCAATCGTCCCATCGTATTTCTGCGGTTGTAGTGGCCTGGCTTCAATTGAAGTCTCCTCCGAAAATCCCAACTATGATTCGCGTAATAACAGTAATGCTATTATTGAAACGGCATCAAATAGTCTGATAATCGGTTGTAAAAACTCTCTAATCCCGAATACTGTCACTGAAATCGGCGATTCCGCTTTCTTCGTTTGCAGGGATTTGGTCGCTATCGATATCCCCAACTCCGTCAAAAAGATTGGCAAGTATGCATTCGCGAGTTGCAGCGGTTTGACATCTATGACAATTCCCAACTCCGTCACTGAGATTGGTGGCGCCGCTTTTTCCTATTGTAAAGGTTTGACCTCCGTGACAATTCCCAACTCGGTCACTTCTATCGGAAAAGAGGCATTCTACGCTTGTAGCGTTTTGACCTCTGTTGACATCCCGAACTCCATAACTTCGATAAACAATTGGGTTTTCGCATTCTGCAGCGGCTTGACATCTGTGAATATTCCTAACTCGGTTACAAAGATTGGCAAGGATGCGTTCGCAGGCTGCACCGGTTTGACAACCGTGACAATTCCTAACTCTGTAACGGAGATTGGCGAGTATGCATTTGCGAGTTGCAGCGGTTTGACATCGGTGACAAACCTGGCTATGACACCACAGTCAATTGATACAAGTGTATTTAATAGCGTCAGCATTCCCGCTTGCAAACTATATGTTTGGCACGAGGCTATTGACAAGTACAAAGCGGCCGCAGTTTGGAAAGAATTCCTGGTAGAGGCTGGCGTTGAAGGTGTTGAGGCTGACGCTGAGGCAAAAACCGTCGAAGGCTATTACAACTTGCAGGGCGTTCGAATCGACAATCCCGAGCGAGGCCAAGTCGGCATCGTCCGCTACACCGACGGCTCTGCAAAGAAAGTCGTTGTTAGATAATCATTGAATGCATAATGCAGAGTGCATAATTTTCAGTTGGTTGCTCGGCATCAGTCGGGCAATCAATTTTTTTGCCAAAATATCGTGCCAAAAAATACTGTGCCAAACCAAAATCAGCCTCTATGGATTTTTGGCACGATTGGCTCAAAATCCTGCTCTCACGCCTCGTAGCCTATGATTTGCCGTGCCAAATCGTGCCAAACGCTCTGGCACGACCATGACAAAGACACCTGTGTTGCCGTAAATAACAGAAATTAAAATTTTATGGAAAATTCATGGAAATTCGTGTTAAAATATCTGTGTAACAATTCTCTGTGTTAATCTGTGAAATCCGTGTGAGCCAAATCATAAATCAGTCGGATTGAGTAAATTTTTCGAAAAACTTTGTCGGATAAGAAAAAAGTTGTAATTTTGCATCGGGTAAGTCCTACACGGCCAGCTCCCCGAAAACTCCGCCAGGTCCTGACAGAAGCAACGGTATCGGGTTGTAGCGGCGCGATGTAGTAAGCTTACCTATTTTTTTGTGCCCATCCCTTACATTTTTGCAGGGGAAAAAGGCTCTCTAAGGAGTAAAGGGAGTTGGAGGAGTTACTTTCATAGTGCATAAAGCAAAAGGGAGAGGCGTCAGTCCTACGCCTCCCCCTTTCAGGGTGGTACCTCCAGGATTCGAACCGGGGACACACGGATTTTCAGTCCGAAGCGCTACCAACTGAGCTAAGGCACCATCGTTTTTTTGCGACTGCAAAGTTATGCCAAATTTTTCATTCCCGCAACACTTTGCCCCGATTTTTCGATTTTTTCGCAAAAAATCGTCCATAATCGCCCTTTTTTCGCGCGCGCGTTAATTATGTTGAGAGGTTGTGGCTGAAATACTTTGCCAGTTGGATAAAAATGCCTAATTTTGCGCCGTCGTTTCGTCG
>JAFZPB010000297.1 GCA_017552595.1 Muribaculaceae bacterium | reverse complement strand
TGCCGTTGATTTTAATGGATTCACTTGCAGAGATTCCTTCGAGCAAGACTTTGCCGCCGCCTTTTATCGAAAGTATCAAAGTACCGTTGTCAGTATCGCCGCTGAAAACTGCTTTGTTGTAGGTTGATTCTTTGCCGCGCTTGTCGTAAATCATCAGCTCGTCCAGAGCACCGCCGGAATTGAAGCCGTAAATGGTATCGGTACCTTCGCCCGCACGGAATATGAACGTATCTTGTGCAGCCTCACTGCCGATAAGAATATCATTGCCTTTGCCGCCCCATAAATTGGAACCGCTGCTGCCTGCAGTCAACGTATCGTTGCCCTTGCCGCCGATTAACGAATCAGTATCGCCATCGCCTGTCAGTTTAAAGCCTTTCTTAAGCAAGCCCGCATTGACACTGTTATAATTCTCGTAATCAGCCATGTTAAATTCATTGCCGTCAAAGGAACTCGTCAACGAAGCAGAATTGCCATTCTTGTTGACAAGTAAACCATTGTTGTAAGTTTTTTCTTCGTCGCCTTCAATGAAGGTGAATTCCTTACCCGCGCCGTCTGCGATTGTGATTTTGTTATTCCCGACCTTAAGCTCCAAATCGTTAGTTTTAGTCGCTTTGACTTCTGAAATACTCGCGCCGCTGCCGAGACTGATTATATCGCCGTCGCCGTAGTTTTGAATGAGCTTGTTACCGCTCTTGTTATCGTAAACGAAAACGTCATTGCTGTTGCCGCCGACTAAGGTATCTTTGCCCTTACCGCCGTTTAACGTCGAACCGCCGTCGCCTGCGATTATGTAGTTAGCCTTCTTGTTGCCCGTAATGACATTGTAGCGTGTCCACGAGCCGTCTATCATCTCAACTTTTGAATAAGTCTTCGTTGCCGCGAAATCGTCTTCTCCGGAGGCGAGCGTTATTGATTTGCCCTTTTCGTCGAGTATACCGACTGATTGGAAGGTTTGGATTGTTGAATTCTTCGCGCCGAATGTTATTTCTTTACCTACGCCTTCTTCTATCTTCAGTTCATTGCCATCGCCGTATTCCAGAATGACTTCTTGTCCTTCTACCTTATAACCCGTAAATTCAAGCCCGTCGGTAACAATTTTATCTTTGCCGTAAGTGCCTTTTTGGCTGTAGTCGATGATTGAACCTTTGCCGCCTTTGTAAACGAAAATATCGTTGCCCTTGCCGCCCGTAAGTTCAAAGCTGTCTGTCTTGCCGCTTATCAAGGTATCCTTGCCGTCGCCGCCGATTAACGACGTGCCTTCTTCGCCGCCATTGAGACTTACTCCTTTTTGAACTTTGCTTGCGTCTACAATGGTAACTTTGCCGGTTCTCTTTATCGATTCGCTAGCAACGTATTCGCCCTCGAACGTCGTCGCAACATCTATCTTGCACTCACCGGTTTCTATGTTTCTGATTATGCCGTCATGCGTGTACGTGTTACCGGAGATTGACGAAATTTCTTTATCGTCAGAACCGATAATAACGATTTCGAGATAATCCGAGCCGTCATCTTTCGCGGCGTCTTTGAGCGTAATCGTGCCGTTGCCGACTTTGAAGACAACATCATCATTTTTGACTTCCGCGCCGACTTCCGCATTATCGGCAATCTTAAGCTTGTCTTTCTTGCCGAAACCGGTAACGTTATCTTTGCCGTCGCCCGTGCTGTAGACAAAAATGTTTTCGGCAGTGTCGCTACTGCTCAACGTGACATTATCATTGCCCTTGCCGCCGCTGACGCTGGAGCCTTTGCCTCCTTTGTTGTCGATAATATCATTGCCAATGCCCGCGTCGATTGTGACATTTGCACCGTTGGTTACAATGGAGTCTTTACCGTCGCCGAGTTCAAAGGCAATTGCGTCGCCGTGATTGGATATAATCTCGTTTGTTTCCTTACCGACGAATTTGGTCTGAGCATAATTTCCGTCTGTAACTTCAAACGAATATTCGCGCTCGTTGCTTTCCAGCGAAATGCCTTCATCCGAGAAATTATCCGCCGTAAGTTGAACAATACCTTTTTCTTCGTCGTCATCTGCGAAAGTCGGCTTTTTGTCTACGCCGTTGAGCGCAACTTTTACTTCGCCGGGTTTCTCGTCCACATGTTCGATTTTATTTTCATTGCTTAAGTAGCGATAGCCTTCCGAGAAACCGTTTTCTTCATAAGTTGCTTTTTTGTCTGCAAGCTTCCAACCGGTTTGACTTTCAGGCTCATCAACTTCGTCGGCGAGTTCGAGGGTGTAGCCTTTACTTATCGTTACATCGTTTTTATTCAACGAAGATTTGTAAACGGTTACGACGCTTTCCTCATCATTTTCGGTTAAGAGAAGTCCGTCAAGCGATTTAACACCGTACACCGTGACCACAGTCTCATCAGGATCCGACTCTTCCAGATAACGAATTTCAGTGGTTTTTGTCTTTCCTTTGCCTTCGGTTACAAGCTCATAACCGTCAGTCTTCGAGCCGGTATGATATGCAGCTGTCGTGCCGTCGAGTTGCCAACCTCTCTTGACATCTCTTGTCTGGGTTTTAACGTCGCTGCCCAATGCCAGATAATAACCTTCGTCGATTGTGACTTTCTCTTTATTGAGCGCACTCGAATGAACGATAAAGGTATCTTCGTCGGCCATATCTCTTTC
>JAFZPB010000296.1 GCA_017552595.1 Muribaculaceae bacterium | reverse complement strand
TCGTTACGGATATTCGACGACATTGAGACGGAGAGCGAATAGGCATTGCCCTGCATGAATGTCGCCGAAGTCTGATGGCTTTCGCCTGCCGAAGAGGTGACGGTAATCATCGTGCGGAAGAAACCTTTGGGAATGGGCGCTTGTTCGAGCATCTCGGCAGGATATTCGATAGTGAAGCGTCCGTCGGCGTCGGTTTTGACCTTCGTGGATTGGAAATCGACATATTTGCGACTGTACCAACTCCAACGCGGACCGACAGAGAGATTTGCCGTCACGTCGGCATCGGCTACGGGGAATCCCGAATAGGTCACTGCCCTACCCTTGACAGTGACAGAGCCTTTCGACGGGGTGTCCATCAGCGGACGGTCGGTTTCAACGATAAATGTCGGGAGTTTATAATCGCTAACCATGATATACGCATTGCCATTATCGCCTGCCGAGATAGTGTATCGTCCTGTAAGGCCATCGGAAGGCAGCAAGAACGCACCTTTGGCGCGGCCCCACTCATCGGTGGTCAGTTTTAGACTTCCGCGTTCCTGATAATTGGCATCGCGAAGGACCACTTCAAATTCCTCGTTGGCTAACAATTCCACATTGTGGTCGATTCTTCGTTGAGCGACGACGGAGAACTGCACCGAGTCGCCGAGATGATAAATCGACAGGTCGGTGTTAACGTCAAAGATTATACGTTCGCGGCTCGCCGACTCGCGCGACTTCGACAACATTTCGAGCGAGCGGGCATATTTGTCTTTGCCTAGAATGGGGAAGACTGTATACCTGTCAACAGTTCTTTCAAAGGAGAAACGTCCGTTTTTGTCGGAAGCGGTTTCGTTCTCCAATTTGTAGATACGGGCGCCGGAATCGTAATATTTTTGCTTCAAAGTGGCGTTCATGACAGGAGCGCCGGTCAACGGATTGACGACAAATCCCAAAAACGTCTTCGAATCGTTCTCGTTGCCGAGATGAAGTCCGGTGCAGCGGATAATATCCACCGACTGCTTTTCAAAGTCGATTTTAGGTGTCGATTTGGTGTGCGGGACAAGCGCATAATAGCCCGGCTCGTCAATACGGATTTTCTGCACCACACTCTTGCTGAACGGGGCTTTGCCGTCTTGGGTGAATTTCCAAGTTTTCACCAGTTGAGGCTTTTTGTCGCCCTTCTCCATTCGGTAATAACTTGAAGATACACGGCTGAGGGAATGCTCCGATTCGGGGATGTCGAGGCGATAGAGACTGACATAGTACTCGTTAAGGTTGCTCAGGCTGACATTGACATCAAGTGAATCGCCAGGAGCGACGATATCGTTGGAATACACCGAAAGCGACTGCGACAAACGCAGTCCGATTATGTTGCGGATAGCGTCGATGCGCCAATACGACTTGTGCTCGTCAACGAATTTTTGGAGATAGTCGACATCGTATTTTCTGGCGATATTTATCAGAATTTCTGTAGAATAATCGCTGGCTTTATACTTCTCGAAAAGTTCGACGAGAAGGTCGTCGTCTGTGACGACACCTTCGGAATCATTATCGTCGTCCGACGGGTCATAGACATGGTCGCTGACGAAGTCGATTCGCGCCATTTCGTCGATGATAAACGCCGCCAAATTGCCTTTGTTGATTTCGTCGAGGTCCTGATAAATGGCGAGAATACGCGCGGCTATCGGGTCGGTGTAGTTAAACTTCAACTGGGCATAAAGTGTCCAGCGACAGAGCCAGTTGGTGGAAAATACGGGAGTGACTTCCGAAAGCGACTTAAGCATATCAATCGACTTGAACGCCACGAAGTCGAAAAGCGACGGATAGTAAGGAACCGACTTCTCGGTGATGTCGATTGCTCCCTTATATTCGGTGATGGGCACTTTAGCGAGAGCTTTCTTCGCCGCCAACGCAGCATCGATGTGGCTCAGGATTTTAGCGCGGAAATGCTGCTTGCCCCACTCTTCGACACGGTCGGGAATAGGCTCGTCGGGCAATTCGCGACGGTCGTATTTCCATCGGTCGGCTTTGTAGATGTCGTCGTAAACTTGCGCCGCCACAATGTCGAGGATTGCGCGGGTGGCAATGTTCTTTTCGTCCTTGATGAGGTTTTCGACACGATTGGCGACCAAATTGACGCTGTCGGTGTCGATTTTCAGTTGGGCGAGAGTAAGTTGTACGGCGGCCTGAATCGTCGTTGAGCCGTCGTTACTTTTCCTTGCTTTTTTAAGGATTGCTTCAGCGTTTTTCGCCACAGTCTTGGGATAGGCGAAATCCGGTTCGGAGAGTTGTGTTTTCTCCTCTTTTGATAGATTGGTCATATTATTTGCGGGATAAAGGGTTTGTGGTATTACAAACGCTATAACCAGCAAAAAAAATGCCAAAATTTTCCGTTTAGATTTCATATCGTAGAATTTTTATAATTATCGGGGTGCTGTTTCCGTCATGGTATGAAAAAAACGCGACGTAACCTGCGGTTGCGCCACGTCGTTTGTTCAGTCAATTCATTTCGCCTTGTTGGCTTTCTCGCCCATGTGCTTGCTGTGCTGGCGATTAAGCATCCTGACGAATTTCTTTTCCGCAATTTGCAACTTATAAATTTGCTTGGCCGAAATCACCGTTCGCAACTTGTCGAAATACCGCTTCTGGATTTCGCCCTCTTTGATTTTCACTTCGATGAGGGCTTCAGCCATTTTATCGTATTCGACATCGCTCGGAGCCTTGCTTGCCGCAAGTTTTTTCTCCATATTGCGCGTGCCTTCGTGGATGGCGATGATTTCGTTCTGCATGGCGTCGTAGATTGTGAAAAACTTCGCCTGCTGCTCGTCGGTGAGGCCAATTTCCTTGATAATGAACTGATGTTTCCATTCGCGAAGTTCTTGGAACCATTTTTCACGTTCTGCCTTCGTGCGTTGGCCGGGCTGCGCCGACACTGTCGCCACCGCCACTACCAACATCAAAAGTGCGATTATCTTGCGTTTCATGACTGATGATTTTTATTCTTCGGTTTCCATTAGGTCTTCAACAGCGACTCCATCTTCGTACATCTCATCGAGCAGCGAATAGGTGTCGACATTATCTACTGCGTAGTATTTTTCGGGGAAGTCGGGCTTGCTGATAGCGCTTGCCAAAGCGGGGCGGCTGTCGAGCGAATCCGCATCGGGCGAAAGCGACGAGAACATCTTCATCATCATCCACACACCTGCGAACATGGCCGCCATATAGACATACGGACGAACCCTGAGCCAAACATTCACTTTCTTCGGAGCGGCTTCAACGGGCACTTCCGGCTGCTCTGGGAGCATAGCCTTCATTCTTTCGGCAAAATCGGCGAAATATCCCTCCGGAACTGTCATCCCGGAGCGACGACCAATGCCAACCAATATATCTTTATCTTTTTCCATTGTTTTTTTATTTTTTACACCACTTTGACTCGCTCTATCAAAAAAGGTTTAATCCAAATCCTCGAAATATTGTTCGATTTTTTTCACCGCTATGTGATAGGATGTTTTCAGCGCGCCGACCGATGTGCCGAGGATTTCGGAAATCTCCTCATACTTCATATCGTCGTAGTACTTCATATTGAATACAAGTCGCTGTTTTTCAGGCAATGATGCCACGGCTTTACGGAGTTGAAGAGCCAACTCGTCGCCGTCGATATTCGTATCGGCCTCGATAGTGTTGATGACGTAGGATTCTTCGTCGTCGAGCGAAATATTGAGGCGTTTTTTCTCCTGCTCGATAAAACTCAGGCTTTCATTGATGGCGATTTTGTGGAGCCATGTCGAAAGTTTGGCGTCGCCGCGGAAATTGCCGATGGCGTTCCACGCTTTGATGAAAGTGTTTTGGAGCAAATCGTTAGCGTCGTCGTGGTTGTTCACCATCCGACGAATCTGCCAGTAGAGTTGATCGGAATACAGACTAATCACCTCCTCGAAGGCCTTACGGCACGTCGCGGGTTCGCGCAGTCGATTCACTAAATCATCTAAGTCAACGTCTTTTTTAGCCATAACATCTTCTCTGAGGCGACCAAGGGCCGACGGAAATTGACGGAAATTCAGCCCGAAATCGTTTCAACCCTCAAAGTTAGTAAAAATTTTTGAAAAGGGGAAAGATTAAAGAGGAAAGTTGAGAGTTTAGAGTTGAAAGCGGTCACTTGCTTAAACCTGTGTCACATAATAAACAAAAACAATAAAAAACACTTGGAAGTGCTGTCGGCTCTACGAGCCTATTCCAAGCCATCCGCTCAAGTTCTATTTATGAGATCATAACAGCCCTTGACCGGATGTCTTAGAACAGCCTTTGGCTGGCAGTACTTCCAAGCAAAAACAGGGAAAAAAGCCGCGACGTTAGAAAATAAGCATATTCCCTGTTTGTGTCTTACAACATTACCCACGGCGGTTTTTTATGTTTTTGTGAAAATGAAAAACACAGGAATTTACTGGTGACTCCGTTTAAAGTTTAGAGGGGGGCGATTGCTCGAGTAATCGGATTTTCGAACATTCGATTTTAATAAAAAAAAGAAGGGTGGCTGTGGAGGCCATCCTTCTTTTTTATTATGAACGGAAATGATTATTTGACGATAACTTTCTTGCCGTTGTTGATGTAGATACCAGCCTGTGTGGGTTGGCCGTTGAGGCGGACACCGAGGAGGTTGAACCATACGTTGTCGGCTTTCTTGTCGGCGATAACACCTTCAACAGAGTTTTCACCAGTGGTGAAGATGACCTTTTCCGACCATGAGGAGACGCTTTCGCCTATAACAGCCTGAACTTGTGCTTCATATTCAGTTGTTTCTGCGAGGCCTTCGAGGTTGTAAGGATTTTCGGTTACGCCTTCCTTGACAATCCATGCGTTAGCGTCTTGACCGCCAGGAACATCAAGTTTGAAGTCGTCGATGTTGAGACGGAAGACGTCGCTCGAATTGTAGTGACGGATTGCAAGACGACCCTTGCCTGAATAAGCACTGAGGTCGATTACCTTCTGTTGATATTCACCAGTAGCGACAATGTCGTCGGAGATTTTCTTGAATTCTTCAACCGATTCGAAATCTTCGGCCTCGAGAAGATAAACCGCAAAGTTTTCATTGGCATAACTGGGGTCTTGACCTACATACCAGAACGATGCTTGAGCACCAAGGTCGAACGGAGGAGTGATAAGCCAGTTGTCGGGGGTAAGTACAGTGCCGCTAACCCAACTTGCAGAAGTCAAAACGCCAGTGCCGCTGTGAGCAACCGTGCCTTCGCTTTGGGCATGGTACCAATTGTAACCGTCGCCGTCGGCATCAATAGCTCGCCAACCTTCAAGGTCTTCTTCGTTTTCGAATTCATACAGACGGTTGAGTTTTTCAACAGTTGCGCGGTAGCGGATGTTCCAAGCAGCGGCCTCATCATCTTGTTTCCAAGAGAGAGAAGCGCTTGTTTCGTCGGGAGTTGCCTCAACATTTAAAGGAGTGCAAACGCCTCTGGCAATCACCATGTCAGCGCAATAGAAGTAGAATGAAAAATCGTCAACAGCGGTATTCTCAAGATAGTAGTTTGCGAGAGTGAACATATGGCTGGCGGCATCATATTGGAAATAGATGTCGGTGATGTCATCGCCGTCGGTACCGCAAGCGTAGATGTTGTCACCATTGTAAATACCAACATATTGGCCATTGGCAAAAGTCGCTTCTTCGCCGTCGATAGTACCTTTAATCCAGCCTTCGGGGCATAAGTAAGCAACTCCTTGGATGTAAACGTCATTGCCGTCGAAAGCCACAGCAATGTCATTGCCATT
>JAFZPB010000295.1 GCA_017552595.1 Muribaculaceae bacterium | reverse complement strand
AAATAGATTCTGTAAGGACAACGATGTTCTCTTTCTCGGCAAGCAGTGACAGCGACTTTTCCAATAGCGGATTGTTTTTGGCAAAACCTCCCACAATAATAATCTTGCGAGGACTGCCGGATTTCAGCCTATCGAACATTTTGTCGTCAACTATTGGAGTTGGTTTTGTCGAACGGATTATTCGAGAGTTGCCAGCACCAGTTTTGCCCGCTAATTGTTCGGCGGATATTTGGACATTTATATGTACCGGACCGCGGTTTTCCTCCAAGGCGGTTAGCATAGAGTCGTGTAAAAGGCGGTTGGCCCACCATGCGTCGGTTTCTGTAGAAATATCGGCGGGAATATCGACCGATGTTTTGACGATATTTGAGAGGACTCGTGGCTGTTTGATGGTTTGGCTGTCGTTTTGGTCAATCCATTGGGCTGGCCTGTCGGCAGATATGACTATAAGTGGCACTTGGCGATAAAAAGCCTCGGCAACGGCGGGAGCATAGTTTAGAACGGCCGAGCCTGAGGTGCAAACGAGGGCGACGGGCCTGTCCGTGGCAAGAGAGATGCCTAATGCCACGAATGCTGCAGTACGCTCATCGACAATCACTTTGGTTTTGAACTCTTCACGCGATGCGAAACTGTCGATTAGTGGGGCGTTTCTCGATCCTGGTGAAACCACCACGTCACGAACGCCGTGAGCGTAGATAATGTCGGCGATTGAGTTTACCATATTTTCTCAAAATGACAAATCCCCAGCATCGGCCGAGGATTTGACGACGTGACGTTTTATCTAAGTGAGTTAATAATGTCCTTAATTCGCTCGCCCAATTTTTGGGCTTTCTCCATAGTCGGTGCTTCGGAGTAGATGCGGATAATCGGTTCGGTGTTCGACTTGCGCAGGTGGACCCAAGAATCTTCGAAATCTATCTTCACACCGTCGATTGTTGTCACGCGTTCGTTGGCGAAACGCTCTTTGACCGCATTGAGGATGGCATCTACATCGATGTCGGGAGTCAGTTCCACGCGATTCTTGGCGATTTCGTAAGCGGGATATTGTTGCTTAAGTTCACTCACTTTTTTGCCGCTTTTGGCAAGAAGTGTCAGAAACAGAGCCACACCGACGAGGGCGTCGCGTCCGTTATGTGAGGCGGGATAAATCACCCCGCCGTTGCCTTCGCCGCCGATAACGGCATTGGTGGCTTTCATCTGAGTGACTACATTGACTTCACCCACTGCGGATGCCGAATAACTGCATCCGTGGGCGAGCGTAACATCTCGAAGCGCCCGCGACGAACTTAGGTTGGAAACCGTAGCGCCGGGCGTTTTAGACAACACATAGTCGGCAACCGAAACGAGTGTATATTCTTCGACGAACATCTCGCCGTTCTCCATTACTATCGCAAGTCGGTCAACATCGGGGTCGACAACGAATCCTACGTCGGCGACGCCTGTTTTCATCAAATCCGAGATCTGTGTGAGGTTTTCAGGGATTGGTTCTGGCGTGTGGGCAAAATTGCCAGTTGGCTCGCAG
This sequence comes from Muribaculaceae bacterium, assembly GCA_017552595.1. Taxonomy (GTDB): domain Bacteria; phylum Bacteroidota; class Bacteroidia; order Bacteroidales; family Muribaculaceae; genus RUG14106. The sequence continues at coordinate 2,687 of JAFZPB010000295.1, read as the reverse complement.
TTGAGTTCTACAACCTTCTCAACACCGAGTTGGCGAAGCAACGCCGGAATAACTATGCCTCCAACCGAATTGACGGCGTCGATGGCCACAGTGAATTTGGCTTTTTTGATGGCTTCGACATCGACCAAATCAAGTGCGAGCACGCTGTCTATATGGCGTTGAGCATAGTCATTGACGTTTGTCACCTTTCCCAAGTCGTCGACATCAACGAATGTGAAATCGTCGACCTCGGCAATTTTCAGGATAGCCTGTCCTTGTTCGGCATTAAGAAATTCGCCGTCGGCATTTAGAAGTTTGAGGGCATTCCATTGTTTGGGGTTGTGGGAAGCCGTCAGAATAATGCCGCCGCACGCGCCTTCGGCCTTTACGGCTATTTCGGTTGTGGGGGTGGTGGCAAGGCCGATATTAACAACGTCGAAACCCATGCCCATGAGGGTGGCGACGACGAGGTTGTTGACCATTTCTCCTGAAAGACGGGCATCGCGTCCAACAACGATTTTGTTCGAATCGTTTGCCGCATTCTTACGCATAAATGTGGCGTAGGCGGCAGTGAACTTGACTACATCAAGGGGACTGAGACCTTCGCCGGGGCGACCGCCTATTGTGCCTCTGATTCCTGAAATTGATTTTATTAGTGACATTGTTTGATGAAATTATAGTTGACTGCGATAATAGCGGATAGAATAAAGATACGGTATCACATCGGCGATATTGCTTGTGAATCCGTATTGCGACTTGACGACGATATTCACCTCACAATCCACACCTAGATATTGAAGTGGAACTTGGATTCCCGAACCGTATTGTGCCGACGATGACAAGGTATAGTTGTTGAAACGGAAAGAGAAGGGATAAGTCATATCGGTGGAATTGCCGCCGGGCGTTACGCTTCCGCTGTTGTAAAGTTCTTTGAGGTTGTAACTTGTGTAACGAAAATAAATGAGTTCGTCATCGGCGGCCTTATTGTTTATGCGGTCGCCAGTGTTAAGCACTTGCATATAGACATTGCCGTCGGAGTCCATTTTGTAGAAAGGTGCTTTTTCGGCATCCCCGCCGCATGTTTCAAACTCCAAATCGTCGGGTAGCGAAAGTTCGATGCGTTTATCGGCAAGGAAGTGGTTTACGGCCTTTTCCTCGTCGGCAAGGAGTTCGGCATAACTTTCGCTTTTACTGCATGCGGTTGTTGCCATAGCCGCAACCGCCATAAATATTAAAGTCTTCGATATATTCATTCTTCGGTAGAATTAGTTCAGTTTGTAATATGATTTGATAAGTATTCGCGAATACGTCGTTCGGCATCGTCGATATTGCCCTCTTTATATTCGGCTCCGGCAGCATTGCCGTGTCCGCCGCCGCCTAACGTCTCACATAGTTTGCTGACATTGTAGCCCTTTTTGCTTCTTGCGGATATGTGGATATGATTCGGGTCTTCACGTAAAAAGACTGAGTAGTACACTCCGGGAATCGCAAGTGGCTTGTTGACGAGCCCCTCATCGTTGCCGTGTTTGAAGCCGAAGGTTTCCTGATCGGCCTTGTTTAACGTGAGAAATGCACAATGTAGGTCGTAGTCCACGGTCATGCAGTTGCAGAGCACATGGGCGTTTAGACGGATTATGTTCTCGGGGGAGGTGTTAAAAATGTCTCGATAGATTCTGTCTTTGTCGATGCCCAATATGAGAAATCGGTTAATTATTTCGTAAATTTCGGGGTCGTTGGAGTTATAGGAGAAATTGCCCGTGTCGGTCATCATGCCCGTATAGAAGTATTCTGCGGCCTGCTTGTCAATAAGGTGTTCGTAACCGAGTTCAACAAGAACCTTATAAGTCATCATTGCCGTTGAACTGCATTTCGGGTCGGAGATGCAGACATCCACCTTGAGGGTGGGGTTCTCATGATGGTCGATTTGCACCATTTTGGCGTTCACCCCTTTGATAAGGTTGGCCATGAGGCCTATTCGCTTGATATCATTGAAATCGAGAAAGAAAAATAAGTCGACGTTCTTCGCCTTTTTGACCACTTCTTCCTGATTTTCCTCAAATGACAAGAACGAGCGGATATTACTCATTGATTCGTAGTTTTCCGGGATTTTGTTGGGAGCAACGACATTCACGTTTTTCCCGATTTTCGACATGGCACAGGCAAGGCCGAGCGAAGAGCCCACAGCGTCACCGTCGGGTCCGCGATGGCAAACCACCATAATGTTGTCGCTTTCGTCGATGAGGCGTTTGAGCGCTGCATTAGTGTCGGGATTTAGATATTTTGAGAGCATATAGTTGCCAATGTCTTTAATCTGCAAAGTTAATGATTTTGACTGTAAAAACAAAGACAAAAGTGATGTTTTTGAGGTCCAAACGCAGAAAACCGTTCAAGATGGGATATTTTGGGGTTGGCGAAAATATTTTTTAGATTTTTTTTGGCAGTTAATGCAAAAAAGCGTAATTTTGCAGTCGCAAGTCGAAAAAGGCTTGGCTCCCTAGCTCAATTGAATAGAGCATCTGACTACGGATCAGAAGGTTGTGGGTTTGAATCCCGCGGGAGTCACGAAATTTTTTCATGGTTTTGATTTTTTAGTTGGCTCCGTAGCTCAACTGAATAGAGCATCTGACTACGGATCAGAAGGTTGTGGGTTTGAATCCCGCCGGAGTCACAAATGTCGCAGCGCGCGAGCGTAGCGACATTTGTGTTTT
>JAFZPB010000294.1 GCA_017552595.1 Muribaculaceae bacterium | reverse complement strand
GTGCCGAAGTGAATCATCTCGCGATTTGAATTGTATGAGCCGTAGCCGCCTGATATTTGTAGATAAGGATTCTTAGAAGGCGTACCCGTCAAAAGGTTGACACTTGCCCCAAACGCACCGGCACCGACTGTCGATGTGCCTACACCGCGTTGAACCTGTATGTTGTTGACCGAAGATGCAAGGTCGGGCATGTTCACCCAGTAGAGCGAATGACTTTCGGCATCATTAACTGGTATGCCGTTGGCTGTTACATTGATGCGAGTGGCGTCAGTGCCGCGAACGCGCATCGAGGTATAACCTATACCCATGCCGGCATCACTTGTCGTAACGACAGAAGGAGTGGATTGAAGGATAAAAGTCATATCGCGACCAGTATTTCTGGCGGAAATCTGCTCTCGAGAGAAGTCGGTAAACGCAATTGGAGTGGTTGTCTGCGCACGGTTCGCCACGACTTCCACTTCACTCATGACATGTTCAATCGAATCGGTTTTTTCAGTTGCGAACAAGGCGTGCGACGATATCGCCGCCGAAATCAAGATGAGGAAGTTTCTTTTATACATAACTAAAAAGGCGTTAAAAGCGGAATGCTTCCGATTGGTCGGTAACCTTTGAAGGCCTATTGCCACGATTTCGTCGGCTAAAGCCTTTCCCTACGCCGGCATTATCCGGATCAGGTTTACGGGTATAATCTCAGCCCCTGTCAGGAGCACCCCTTAGTTAGTGAAGGGACGTTCTATAAATTCCACTCTCAGAATTTCCAGAAAGGCAATTTACAGAAATTCCCTAAAAAAAAGCATCTTTTCCACAGTTGAGGACAAGATGCTACGTTTGTTGGGGTGGCGAGTGGGATTCGAACCCACGACCTTCGGAACCACAATCCGACGTTCTAACCAACTGAACTATAGCCACCATGTCTGCTCAGCCCTGTCGAGGGCCTCGCGTTTTGCGAATGCAAAGTTACTACATTTTTCCGAATAGACAACAATTTTCCTCTCAAAAATACGATATTCCTCAAAAAATCGTCATCAAAAGGCTTGGCGTGTGGAATTTGGCGTGAAAGTTTTGCGGTTTGTGAAAAAGTGATTAACTTTGCAGTCGCAAATCAGCCACAATAGCTCAGTTGGTAGAGCATTTCATTCGTAACGAAAAGGTCGTGGGTTCGAGTCCCACTCGTGGCTCTGACAAGAGCGCTTTCCGGCTGAAACGGAAGGCGCTCTTAAAGTTTTAAGAGTATAGTTTATAGTTTAAAGGGGGATGGCGATAGTTCCGTATTTGCAAGTTGAAGACCTCACGAAGAGTTATGGCGACCGCATGATTCTCGACACGGTGTCGTTTGGTGTCAATGAGGGCGACAAAATCGGTATTATCGCAAAGAACGGGACTGGCAAATCGACGTTGTTGTCGATTATCGCCGGTGATGAAGATTATGATTCGGGCAAGATTACTCTACGCAACGGATTAAGAGTCGGTTATTTACCACAGTCGCCCGATGTTCCTCAGACTTTGACCGCAATTGACGCTTGTATCGCAATGACTGTCGGCGATGACCTGCACGGCGACCTTCGCGAACGAGCCGAAAGAATCCTTACTCAATTGGGTGTCGTCGATGTTAATGCGGATGTCGCTCATCTCTCGGGTGGACAGCGAAAGCGTGTGGCAATGGCAGCCGTGATTGCTTCCGAACCCGATTTGCTCCTTCTTGACGAGCCAACAAACCATCTTGACATTGACGTTATCGAATGGATAGAGGGCTGGCTGAAAAAGCAGCGCGTCACGCTGCTTATGGTGACTCACGACCGATATTTCCTCGACCGAGTTTGCAATCAGATTCTCGAAATCGACCGTCAGCAGATTTATTCATATAATGGCAATTACGACTATTATCTCCGTCGCCGTCAAGAACGTCTTGAGGCTCTATCAAGCGAACATGCACGATTGAAGAATCTCCTTCGTCGCGAACAGGAGTGGATTAACCGCACCCCGTCGGCCCGCACTGGCAAAGCCCGCTACCGCATCAATGCCTTCCACGACCTAAAGGACCGTGCATCGGTGAATCTATCGGAGCGTGAGGTGAATTTGAACGTGAAATCGTCGTATATCGGTTCGAAGATTTTTGTGGCACACAATATTTCGAAACGATTTGGCGACAAGGTTATACTCGACAATTTCAACTACACCTTCGCCCGATATGATAGGCTTGGAATTATCGGCCCGAATGGAATTGGCAAAACCACTTTTATCCGAATGCTACAGGGCTTTATTAAGCCCGATAGCGGATATTTTGAAATTGGGGAGACTGTCCGCTTTGGTTATTATTCGCAAGAGGGGATTAACTTCGACAACCGAAAGAAAGTGATTGACGCTGTCAACGAAATTGCTGAGGATATTGTTGTAAATGACAATGTTCATTATTCGCCGTTGCAGTTCCTTCAGTATTTCTTGTTCACACCTGCCGACCAGCAGAAGTATATTGCCAAACTCAGTGGGGGAGAGCGATGCCGCCTTCATCTCGCTACTGTTTTGATGCGTTCGCCGAATTTCCTGATTCTTGACGAACCGACTAACGACCTTGATATCATCACATTGAGCCTGCTTGAGGAATATCTGCTCGAGTTCAAAGGTTGCCTTATAGTCATCTCGCACGACCGCTATTTCCTCGACCGCATTGTTGACCATGTGTTTGTGTTCAACGGCAATGGAAACGTGGAAGATTTCCCTGGGAATTTCTCTCAATACCGTGCCAAACAAGCCGAGAAACCAAAGGAAGTCACAACCGAGAAAAAGGAGAACAAGCCTCAGCGAGAAAAGGCTGACCGACCTGTTCGCATGACTTTCAAAGAACGCAAGGAATTTGAAGAGTTGACGGAAGAACTTGACGCACTAAATGCGGAAAAGGCTGAATTGGAGGTGATATTTAACAGTGGCGAACAGATTGCCGACATTGCCGAGCGTTCACGCAGATACGACGAACTTCGTGCCATCATCGATGAAAAAGAATTCCGCTGGCTCGAACTCTCGGAAAAAAGTTAAGTCAATGCATAATACATAATGCATATTTGAGATGCGTGGTGGACTTAATCGTCGAGGGCTTCGATGTAGAAACTGACGGGGCGGAAGCCGTCGTTGCAACTTATCATTGCGCTCATGGGATTCCGCATCCAGCCGTTGAAGAAGTTGCCTTCTCCTCTTGCAAGGGCTTCAACAAACGGGCGCATCGATTCCCATGCTGATGGGCAAAAACCATCTGGACATTCTCCGTTTTCTGAAATCCACGTGTCGCCGACGTTGACCGAGCAGGCATGCTCAATCGGATTCTCGTATTCCGCCATCAAATCGGGATAGACAGTCTGACGGACGGCGCGGATTCTGACTTTTTTCATCGACGATTAGTCTCTGCGGGCGAGGAAGATAAGTATGTAATAGACGAGTGTGGCAAGTGATGTGAGTGCCGCAACGACATAGGTGTAAGCGGCGGCTTTCAGAGCCCCTTTTGCGGCGGGATAGGTGTAGGCATCGGCAATTCCTGAGCGGTCGAGCCATTTAAGCGCTCTTCCTGAGGCGTTGATTTCGACAGGAAGCGTCACAAGGCTGAAAAGGGTAGTTGTGGCGAAGAGGATGATGCCGACGAGCAGGATATATGGGAAAACCTGAACGAGCAAGATGCCCGCGAGGAGAATCCACTGCATCCATTTCGACGCGATGTTCACAACTGGTACAAGTTTGGAACGAAGTCCGAGCATTGCGTATGCCGTAGCGTGCTGAACAGCGTGGCCACATTCGTGGGCCGCAACGGCTGCGGCGGCTATACTGCGCTGGTTATAAACAGCCTCGCTGAGATTGACGGTTTTGTCAGCGGGGTTGTAATGGTCGGTGAGTTGGCCTGCAGTTGAAACCACACGGACATCAGTGATGCCGTTTTGGGCGAGCATCATTTCAGCCACTTCACGGCCCGTCATGCCGTTTGGCAGGGCTATTTGGCTGTATTTTTTGAATTTCGATTGAAATGACTTCTGAACTATGAAACTCAGAAGTGCTACGATTCCGAAAATGATATATCCTATATACATTATTTGATGGGTGTTGGTTGATGATATATTGAATCTGTTTTTTGCTTAATGAGGAGGTCGAGCACCGAAGGCTGGGGATTTTCCGCCGGTTTTTCGACTACGGGTAGAGCCGGTGGTGTGGTGATGTCAGTATTTTCCTTCGGTTGGTTTGCCGTTTTTTCCGCCACTTTGGGTGTTGGTTTGGGTTCGGAAGGCTTTGTGACCTTAGGTTCGGACTTTTGCTCAACTGGTTTTGTGGCCTTCGGCTCTGATTTGGGTTCAGTCTTTTGCTCAACGACTTTCTTCGGCTTCGGTTCTTCGCCCTTAGTCTCTACTGGAGTGGATTTCGGTTGTTTCACGACTTTGCGAACGGATTTGCCCTGAGATTTTAATTGTTTGGCAAGTTCGTCGTTTTTCTCAATCACTTTGTTGAGACGACCGGCGGAGTGCCACTTTTCAAGGTAGTATCCGCCATCGACGGGGGAGTAGATAACGCCGCGTCGAGATGAAGCGTGAATCATCATTCCGTCACCGACATACATGCCGACATGGGCGATTACGCCGGGGCCTTTCACTGTCGCGAAAAAAATCAAATCGCCAGGCTCAAGTTCTTCACGTTTAAGGAGAGTGCATTCACGTTGCTGAAGTGTTGCTGTGCGTGAAATGTTGATGCCCAAAGCGTTTTGATAGACATTTTTGACAAAACCAGAACAGTCAATGCCGTAGCGTGTATTGCCGCCATAGACGTAGCGAGTACCGAGCCATGTCTTCGCTTCGGCGAGCACGCGGTTGATAATAGCAGGGTCGATAGTGCCTTCGTCAACCCACATTACAGGATTTCTTTTTGAAGGAACGAAATCATCGACACCGGAAATGTCATCGGCGAGTTTCGAACGGCGCTTTTTAGGTTTTTTGGTCGGTTTTTTTGTCGTGACCTCTCCTTTGTCGCCTGTCACCACATTTTTAGTTGAATGACACGAAGAGAATGCCAACCCGAAAATAAGGCTGATGGCTATTGCATAGATTACTCTTTTCATTGTCATACCGCAAAGTTACGATATAATCCTTAATCGGCAAAGCATTTAATATTTATTAAGGTTGTGCCGTAGCAATGGTTAAGCAATTTTTACAATTGATAAGTAAAATTCTCTAAAAAAAACGCCAAAACTTATTAATAAAGTTTAATGTGGGCGTTTTTGGATTGCATATTGCAAATAAAGCAGTACTTTTGTCGTTGAAATAACAAAAAGGAGAAATTAACTTAAAAACGAACATAAATTTAACATTTGAATTATATGAAAACTTATGGAAAATTAGCATTGATGGCATGTGCTGTGGCAGTGTTCAGTTCAGCCGCTACTGTTATGGCCATCAGCGGTGGTGAAAAGATTTACGACCGCATTGTGAACACAACCGATAATAAAGATGCCCAACAGTCGGCAGCCGACAAGGGCTACTACACAGTGTCGCGCCCTGGTGTTTCAGCATCGTCTCTTCCCGACTTTACCGAAGCCGCAGAGAACACAATCAACGGAGTGGTTTCAATCAAGAGTTTCGTCACTCCTCGCCGTAGCAACTACGGATTCGGCAACGGCGGCGGTTTCTTTGACCCGTGGGAATTTTTCTTTGGTCCCGGCTACGGCGACAACGGAAACAATCGTCGTCAGCAACCGCAACCACAACAACCCAAATCTTCGGAAGAGGCACAACAGCAAAAAGGACTCGGTTCGGGTGTGATTATCACTACCGACGGTTATATCGTTACTAACAATCACGTTATCGATGGCGCTGAACGTCTTGAGGTTACCCTTAATGACAATCGGACATTCAATGCCCGCGTTATTGGCACTGACGCTTCGACCGACCTTGCGCTTATTAAAATAGACGCTAAGGACCTTCACGCCATTTCGATGGGCGATTCCGATGGACTTAAAGTGGGAGAGTGGGTTCTCGCTGTCGGCAATCCTTTCGGTTTCACTTCAACGGTTACTGTCGGTATTGTTAGCGCAAAGGCACGTAACATTTCGTCAATGACCCGCTCGGGCAACACAATCGGCATAGAATCGTTTATACAAACCGACGTTGCTGTCAATCCGGGCAACTCTGGTGGTGCTCTCGTGAATATGCGTGGCGAATTGGTTGGCATCAATGCCGCTATATATTCCCAAACAGGCAACTATGCCGGATGCTCGTTCGCTATCCCGACATCTATTGTTAAGAAGGTGATTAGTGATATCCGCCAATACGGTTCGGTTCAACGCGCAGTGCTTGGTATCGCATTCTCCGAACTCACTCCTCAACTAATTAAGGAAAAAGACATTAAAGCCGTTAATGCAGGTATTTATGTCGGTCGCGTTGAAGACCGTTCGGCCGCTAAAGAAGCAGGATTGCAAGAAGGCGACATTATTACCGCCGTCGGTGGTGTAGAAACAATCAACACAGCCCAACTTCAAGAGCAACTCAACCGCTATTCTCCTGGCGATAAGGCCGCTATCACCTACTATCGTGACAACAAGAAACGCACGGCAAACGTAACTTTCCGTAATTCGCAAGGCAATACCAAATTGACGAAAGCAGGTGACCTTCTAGAACTCGGCTGCGCATTCAAAGAAGTGCCCGAAGAAACCCTTCGCTCGCTTGAAATCTCTAACGGTTTGCAAGTTACAGGCATTCGCGCAGGCAAATTTAAAGAGGCTGGCATCAAAGACGGTTTCATTATTACTGAAATCAACAATTCGGTTGTAAGGTCGCAGGATGATGTCGAAAAGATATATGATGCAATTATGAAATCGACTGACTATGATAAGGTAATGTTTATTACCGGCTACTATCCAACTGGTAAGAAATGCTACTTTGCTGTTGACCTCGGTGACTAACCAAGTCATATCATTCTAAGGCGGCTCCGGCGTATGTCGGGGCCGTTTTTGTTTTGTGAGTGTTATTTTAGCGGATTTTTCACTGATATAGTAGAATTTGGGCTGTAGAATTTGCGAAATTTATCTTTTAGGAGTAATTTTGCGTAGCAATTTTATAGACAATAACAAATGAAGATAATTCGTAGTGTCGCCAGCCTTCGACGGAAGGTGAATGAAGCAAAGAAAAACGGTAAAACCATAGGGCTTGTCCCGACGATGGGAGCCCTTCATGCCGGACATATTTCACTCGTTGATCGTGCCCGCAAAGAAAATGATGTGGTTGTGGTCAGCGTGTTTGTAAATCCCACTCAATTCAATAATGCTAACGACTTGGCCACATATCCTCGCACAGAGGAGGCTGATTGCGAAAAACTTGAGGCCGCTGGTGTGGATTATGCATTTATTCCTTCCGTTAAAGAGGTTTATCCTAAGGAGGACACCCGACATTTCGACCTCGGTGCCGTTGCCGAAGTGATGGAAGGTGCGATGCGTCCTGGTCATTTCAACGGCGTTTGCCAAATCGTCAGCAAGTTGTTCGCATTTGCTCAACCGACGCGCGCATATTTCGGTGAGAAGGATTTTCAGCAAATAGCGGTCATTCGTCGAATGGTAGAACTTGAAGGATTTGATTTGGAAATAGTGGCCTGTCCGATTAAGCGTGAAGACGATGGATTGGCAATGTCGAGTCGGAATGTCAGATTGTCGGCCGAACAGCGTCAAATTGCCCCGAACATTGCACGCATTCTTCGCGAGAGCCTTGAATATGCATCGTCGCACTCTCTGCAGGAAACAAAGCAATGGGTAATAGACAACATAAACGCCTATGATGCGATGGAAGTGGAATACTACGAAATTGTAGATGCCCGCACGATGCAGCCTGTCAAAGAATGGGCGGAGACCGAATCTCCTGTCGGCTGCGTGACAGTATGGCTTGGCGATGTCCGCCTGATTGATAACATCAAATATAACAATAACCAAAAATAACAAGACAATGATGCAAGTTGAAGTGTTGAAATCGAAGATTCACCGCGTGACCGTCACCGAAAGCAATCTCAACTACGTCGGTAGCATTACAATAGATGAAGATTTGATGGATGCCGCAAATATCATCCATGGAGAAAGAGTACATGTCGTTGACAACAATAATGGAGAACGATTTGACACGTACGTTATCCCCGGTGAACGTGGGTCTGGCACAGTATGCTTGAATGGCGCTGCAGCCCGAAAAGCATTACCCGGAGATGTGATAATTATCATATCCTACGCCATGATGCCATTTGAAGAGGCTAAGGCTTTTGAACCTACGGTAATATTTCCTGACACCGCGACCAACCGCATCAAGTAACCATATTAACTGACAAAAGAATAATACGACAATATGTTTGAAAACCTAAGCGAACGATTAGAGAGAAGTTTTAAGATACTTAAAGGTCAAGGCAAAATCACTGAAATCAACGTTGCCGAGACTTTGAAGGATGTGCGCCGCGCGCTCCTTGACGCCGACGTCAACTATAAAGTAGCCAAGCAATTTACCGATGAAGTAAAGGCTAAAGCCCTCGGTCAGAATGTAATCAATGCCATCAAGCCCCAAGAATTGATGGTGAAGATTGTTCATGACGAACTGACGACACTGATGGGCGGAGAAGCCGCTAAAATCAATCTTTCGGGCAATCCGACAATTATACTTATGTCGGGTTTGCAAGGTTCAGGTAAAACCACTTTCTCCGGCAAACTTGCACGCAAACTTAAAAGCGAACAAGGTCGTCGTCCGCTTCTTGTTGCTTGTGACGTTTATCGTCCTGCCGCTATCGAGCAATTGAAGGTTCTTGCAGAGCAAATCGGGGTTGCCGTTTATACGGAAGATGGAAATAACAACCCTGTAGAAGTGGCTCAAAACGCCATATCCTATGCGAAGAATCATTCTTACGACCTCGTAATCGTCGATACCGCTGGCCGTCTTGCTGTCGATGAAAAGATGATGGAGGAAATCGCCGCCATCAAAGCCGCAATTCGTCCTCAAGAGACGTTGTTTGTTGTCGATTCGATGACTGGTCAAGATGCCGTAAATACGGCTAAGGAATTTAACGACCGCCTTGATTTTGATGGTGTTGTGCTCACTAAACTTGACGGTGATACCCGTGGCGGTGCTGCGCTTTCGATTCGAACAGTTGTCACAAAGCCTATCAAATTTGTCGGTAACGGCGAAAAACTTGACGCCATCGATTTGTTCCACCCGGCTCGTATGGCCGACCGTATTCTCGGTATGGGCGATATCGTTTCGCTCGTTGAACGCGCTCAACAACAATTCGATGAAAAAGCGGCTGCCGAACTTCAACGCAAAATAGCCAAAAACCAATTCAATTTCAACGACTTCCTCGCACAAATCCAATCTGTCAAGAAGATGGGTAATATTAAGGATTTGGCAGCGATGATTCCAGGTGTTAACAAGGCAATAAAGGATGTTGATATCGATGACGATGCATTCAAAGGCATTGAGGCCATAATCCATTCAATGACAGAAAAGGAACGCCAGAATCCCGATATCATAAACGCAAGTCGACGTAATCGTATTGCCAAAGGTTCGGGCACTACACTTCAAGAGGTTAATCGCCTTATGAAGCAGTTCGACCAAACCCGCAAGGTGATGAAGGCTGTTTCGACGAAGAATCCAATGAAAATGATGCAAAATATGCGTGCCATGCAGAAAATGCAAAAAGGCCGCAGATAATCATATCCGACAATGACTATTATCGACGGGAAGCAAACGGCAGAAACCATCATGCGGGAAATCTCGCGTGAAGTGTCGGCAATGACCGCCCAAGGAGAGCGACCGCCACATCTTGTCGCCGTTCTCGTCGGTGATAATCCCGCCAGTGTCACTTACGTAGGCAATAAAGTTAAGGCTTGTCTGCGTTGCGGATTCAAATCATCAGTTGTTAATCTTCCTGCAGATATCGATGAAGATACGCTTCTGTCAAAGATAGAGGCACTTAATAATGACGAAACAGTTGACGGCTTTATCGTTCAACTTCCCTTGCCCCCACAAATTAGCGAACGTAAGGTGATTGAAATGATTGATTATCGTAAAGATATTGATGGCTTTTCTCCTGTCAATGTCGGGCGCATGGCTTTGGGTTTGACAGGCTTGTATGCCGCCACACCATCGGGTATTCTCGAACTTTTCCGTCGCTATAATATAAACACAGAAGGGGCAAATTGCGTTGTTATAGGAAGAAGTAATATCGTCGGTCGACCGATGGCTGAACTTATGATGCAGAAGGCGTTGCCCGGCAATGCAACAGTCACCGTTTGCCATAGTCGCTCGCGCGACATTAAAAAATATTGTCGTGATGCTGACATTATTATTGCAGCTATCGGTCAGCCTGGTTTCGTTAAGGCTGATATGGTCAAAGACGGGGCAGTGGTGATTGATGTCGGGATAACACGTGTCGATGACTCAAGTCAACCGAAAGGTTATCGACTATGCGGCGATGTCGATTTCGAAAATGTCGCTCCCAAGTGCTCCTTTATCACTCCAGTGCCTGGCGGTGTCGGCCCGATGACAATCGTCTCGCTTATGCGCAACACACTTTTTGCCGCCAAATCATATAGACAATCTTAGTCGGAAATGGACAAAATGTCTCGTGAGCAACGCTCAAGATGCATGTCGCATGTTCGCTCGGTCAACACTAAACCGGAATTGATTGTGCGTCGTTGGCTTTGGTCAAGAGGGTATCGTTATCGAAAAAACTGTCGCCGACTTCCTGGCACCCCCGATATCGTATTACGTCGTTATGGCGTTGCAATTTTCATTCATGGTTGTTTTTGGCATGGTCACGAACCTCATTTTCGAATGCCAAAGACAAATGTGGATTTTTGGGAATCGAAAATTAGACGGAACCAAGAGCGAGATAACCGCAATAAGGAGGCTCTTAAGGCTATGGGTTGGTCGGTGTTGACGGTTTGGGAATGTCAGTTGAAACCAGATGTGAGAAGGCAAACATTGCTTGAAATAGAAGGCTTTATCAATCAATCTTATCTCGTACGGCATGGAGATAAAGCACAGAGCAAATTTTCTTACTCGACTGATGAAGAGACGCTTTTTGCCGCAGCAGAGCCCGAGGGAGAGTTATATCAAGGATAATGTCGAAAGACGTTCGGGGGCGAGAAGCGCTGCAGCCCGTTGGATGTCGGCAGGTGTCAATCGGCTGAATGCTTCAACGATTTCGTCGGAAGTGGCCACTTTCCCATAATGAAGGAGTGCACGACCCGTTGAGATTGCAAGTTCGGTGGCGTTATCAGATGCCAATGTCAGTTGGCCGAGATACTGGCGTCGGGCATTGTCGAGTTGGCGTTGTGTGAGAGGAGTATCTATTAAGCGTTGAATTTGGTTATTAATGATTCGTCGGCAGCGGGATATATCTTTGTGGTCGCACCCGAAATAGATTGTCGCAACTCCAATGTCGGAGAGAAGTGCGGCCGATGCTTCAACGGTGTAGACAAGCCCACGATGCTCCCGCAATTCCATATTTAGTCGCGAATTCATACATGGCCCACCAAGAATGTTGATTAGCAATGCAATCGCATGCCGGTCGGTGTGATGCATGCTGTTGACGGTAGTGCCAACGATTGTGTGGGATTGATGAGAATCTATGGTTTTGCAAGTGTTGAAAACGGGAGGGACATACCCGTTAAAAGAAACAGTCCTCTGGACTTCGCTGTCGGATTTTAGAGCGGAAAAATATTTCTCAACAAGATTAGCCACATGAGCCGGCTTGTCGCTGCCATAGTAGAAAAATACAATTCTATGGGGAGTGTAGAAGTTTTTGATATAGTTGCGACAATCGGTTGGAGAAAATGAGTTGATATTATTGATTGTTCCTAAAATGTTGTGCCCGAGAGGTGTGTCGGCAAAAAGCAAATCTTCGAAATCGTCATATACGGCATCGGCAGGGGCGTCGAGATAGGAGTCGATTTCTGAAGCGACAACCTCGCGCTCAAGGTCAATTTCGGCTTGAGGAAACTGCGAATTTATGACAAGGTCGGCGATGAGGTCGGTGGCTCTCAGAAGATGACCATGAGGAAAAATCGAATAAATTACGGTCTCTTCCTTTGTTGTGTAGGCGTTTAGTTCGCCGCCGATGGCCTCCATGCGGTTGATAATATGCGAAGACCTACGGCGGCGAGTGCCTTTGAAGATGGTGTGCTCAACGAAATGGGCAAGACCGTATGTTTCAGCCGATTCGTCACGCGAACCGGCATTAACTACTACGCCACAATAATCGACATCCGACGACGATTGTCGGCAGACGAGGCTCATTCCGTTGGTAAATTTGAATATTTCGATGCCTGATGACAATTCTTTATCTTTTGAGATATTCGTGGAGTGCTTTAACCCAAATATCGTATCCTTCCTGTGTCAAGTGCAGACCGTCATGGGTCAAATCGGCACGAAGAGTGTTTGTCCCTGGTTCAACGAATAGCGGGAAAATATTGATAAACGGCACGCCTTTGCGCTTAGCAATCTGACGATAGAGATTGTTGAGTTCAGGCACTTGGTCGGTTTTGCCGATTACGTTTTTGTAGCGGCCAAACGATTCGTTGATAGGAATACATGATTCGAGATATAGTTTGGTCTCAGGCGATTCGGCTTGAATGCGGTCGATTACACGTTCCATTCTCGATGCGATTTCTTCCGACGTGAGATGGTGAGAAATGTCGTTAACACCGCATAGAAGGAATATTTCTTTGGGATGTCCCGGTAGAATTTGGTGGAGTCGGTCAAAGATTCCGTTCACCTCATCACCTATGATTCCACGATTGATGGTGTTTGACCAACCAAGTCGTTTCCCCCAATCACCGGCGTTTTCAGTAAGACTGTTTCCTAAGAAAACGATGTTTTCGGGAGTGATGGCGGGTTCGGTTTGGAATTGGGCATAACGCTTGTGGTAGTGAGCGAAATAGATTGTCGTGTCAGACGGAAGCCTCAACATTTGAGTGGCAAGACGAGCATCGTAAAACGATGTGTTTTTTGCGGTTTTGCACGATTGTGCAGCAAAGATAAGTGCTACGGCGGTAAGTGCTGTCAGTAGTCGATTCATGATATTTATTGTTTTGTGTTAATATTATCGAGAAGTGCATGCCAAAGAGTTTTGTTGGGGCATGGTGCTTTGATGTCGATTTCTTTATGGGAAACAGGATGCTCAAATTGGATGCGATAAGCGAGGAGGTCGATGCTTCCGTCGGGATTAGTGCGTCGGTCGCCATACTTTATGTCTCCGTGTATCGGGCAACCCATATTACTTAGCATCGCACGGATTTGATGCTTTCTGCCAGTCTCAAGATTGACTTGAAGAAGAAAGTATTTATCGGATGCTCCCACAAGCCGATAAGACAAGGCGGCATATTGAGCGCCGTTATGATTTGGTTGGACAACAAATGTCTTGTTAATCCGTTCAACTGAATGAAGATAACATTCGATTCTGTCTTCGTCTTTTGGCGGTCGGTTGTGAACAATGGCGAGGTAAGTCTTTTTTACTTTGCCTTCTCGGAAGAGATTGTTCATGCGAGTGAGCGCCTTGCTCGTTTTGGCAAAGACTACCAAACCGCCGACAGGACGGTCAATGCGGTGAACAAGCCCGAGAAACACATTTCCTGGTTTTGCATATTTTACACGAATCCATTCCCTAACGATTTCAAGTAGGGGCACCGAACCTGACTTGTCGCCTTGAACGACTTCTCCTGGGGCTTTGTTGACGATGATAATATGGTTGTCTTCGTAAACTACTTCCATGTGGAATGATTATAAAGAGTCAATTTCCTTAAGCCATATTACTGACGAGGCATCGGAAGGCATACGCCAATCACCGCGGGGCGAAAGGCAAACGGAACCGACTTTCGGTCCGTCGGGAAGACAAGAACGCTTGAACTGTTGAGCGAAGAAGCGGCGGAAGAATGTACGGAGCCATTTGCGGATAGTTTCCTCGTCGTAAGCGCCATTGAAGGCTTTTACAGCAAGACGGAAAATCTTTCGAGGACTTTCTCCGAAACGAATGAACCTATAAAGGAAGAAATCGTGCAATTCGTAAGGCCCGACGAGATCTTCGGTGAGTTGAGCAATTTTCCCGTCAGAATCTGAGGGTAAGAGTTCGGGAGAGATGGGCGTGGCAAGGATGTCGAGAAGAGCGTCACGAGTGGCTTCGTTCTCAGTTTGAGTAGCATACCATTTTACAAGGTGGCGAACAAGAGTCTTAGGTACCCCGGCGTTTACTCCATACATCGACATGTGGTCGCCGTTGTAGGTTGCCCATCCGAGGGCGAGTTCGCTAAGGTCGCCCGTGCCTATTACCATGCCGTTTTCTTTGTTGGCAATATCCATCAGCAACATTGTGCGGTAGCGTGCTTGAGAATTTTCGTAGGTGACGTCATGGATTTCAGGGTCATGGCCGATGTCGGTGAAATGCTGCTTGACGGCATCAACGATTTTCACTTCGCGTAGGGTGATTCCGAGTGTACGCATCAGCGTTAAGGCGTTGTTGTAGGTGCGGTCTGTTGTGCCGAATCCGGGCATAGTGACACCGATAATGTCTTTTCGGTCGCGGCCAAGAATATCGAATGTGTTGACAGCGACAAGAAGGGCGAGAGTAGAGTCCAAACCACCCGAAATGCCCACGACCGCTCTTTGTGAATGGGCGGCTTCCAATCGACGGCAAAGACCGAGTGATTGGATTAATACTATTTCACGGCAACGCGCATCAAGGTCGGCACCTACGGCAGGTACAAACGGATGCGGGTCGATTTCGCGGAGAATTTCGTCGTCATGGTTATTAACTTCAAGTTTTATAGAATCTGCAAAGAAAATTCTTTCGCGGTCAATACATTGATTGAATGTAGTGTTGTGGAGTCGGTCGCGGTTGAGATTGTCGATATCGATGTCGGCGATTGCGACGTTCTCTTCGCGGCTGAATCGATTATTGCATTCGAGCATCTTGCCATTTTCGGCAATGATGGTTTTTCCGTCGAAAACGAGGTCGGTGGTCGATTCTCCATATCCCGCGCCAGCATACACATAAGCGGCAATGCAACGCGATGACTGCTGAACAATAAGTCGTGTGAGATAGTTGTATTTGCCGATGAGGTCGTTTGATGCTGATAGATTGACAATGATTTGGGCGCCATTGAGAGCCGCTTGAGTCGATGGCGGAATGGGAGCCCACAGGTCCTCGCATATTTCAAAACCGATTTTCACACCATCGGCGTCAATTAATGTTTTGTCGCTGACTATGACTTCTTTGCCGTTAATTGTGACGATTGCGTCGTCTTCAAGTGACGACCACCAACGTTGTTCATAGAATTCGTTGTAATTTGGCACATAAGTTTTCGGAACGGCGAGCCGTATCAATCCGTTAGAGATGACTACAGCACAGTTTGTAATGCCATTGTCGACTTTCAAGGGTGCACCTACAACGATAATCATGCCAAGTGTATTAAGCGACTCTTCGGCAATTCGCAGAAGGCTGTTTTCGGCTGCTTTTAGAAGTGTTGACGAGTGAAAAAGGTCGGCACATGTGTAAGCGGTAACAGACATTTCGGGGAATACTGCGAGTTGCACGCCTTTTTTGTGGAGACGACGGCATGCGTCGATTATCTGATTCGTATTAAATTCGCAGTCGGCGACATTTAGTCGGGGCGAAATTGCTGCCACTCTAAAGAAATCACTGTTCATATCAATAGCGTTTAAAATTCTGAAGTGAAGTGGAATCGTATTTTTGGAAAGTCGTTTTGAGCCATTTGGAGGACATAACTGGAGTCGGCAAGGAACACGTAGCGGCCTTCTCGGTCAATGGCCATAAATTGATGTTTGCGTTTTTTGAATGCTTCAAGGGCTTCATCGTCGTCGCTTTCAATCCAGCAGGCTTTGTAAAGCGATATCGGCTCCCAACGGCATTGTGCGTTGTATTCGTGGAGAAGACGATATTGGATGACTTCGAATTGAAGTTGTCCGACAGTCCCTATGATTTTGCGGCCGTTAAACTGATTGATAAAGAGTTGAGCCACACCTTCATCCATGAGTTGGTCGATGCCTTTGTTGAGTTGTTTGGCTTTCATCGGGTCGTCGTTCTCGATATATTTAAACATCTCGGGAGAGAATGATGGAAGTCCACGGAAGTGAATCATTTCGCCCTCGGTCAACGTGTCGCCGATTTTGAAGTTGCCTGTGTCGGGAATGCCGACGATATCGCCGGGGAAGGCTTCATCAACAATGTTTTTCTTCTGCGCCATGAATGCGGTCGGTGCAGAGAACCGTATGTATTTCCCCGAACGGACATGGAGATAATTGGCGTTGCGAATAAATGTCCCGGAACAGATTTTTACGAATGCGATACAACTGCGGTGATTCGGGTCCATATTCGCGTGGATTTTGAAAACGAATCCGCTAAATGTTTCTTCCGAAGGTCTAACTTCGCGTTCTTCGGCAACGACGGGCTTAGGCGCGGGAGCAATGCGAATGAAACAATCGAGCAACTCCTTTACACCAAAAGTGTTGAGGGCGGAGCCGAAAAAAACAGGGGCAAGGCTTCCGCTGAGATAGTCATCAACTTCAAATTCGGGATAGACACCTTCAATTAATTCTAAATCTTCACGCAGTTTGCCCGCGTCTTTTTCGCCGATGTTTTCGTCAATTCTCAGGTCGTCGAAACCGTCGATTTCAACGCGTTCGGTAACTTTTTGTTTGTCAGGCGTAAATAAGTCAAGAGAGTTTTGGTAGATGTTATAAACGCCTTTGAACGATTGTCCCATACTTATGGGCCAACTTAATGGGCGAACGGCGATTTTGAGTTCAGATTCGAGTTCGTCAAGAATGTCAAAGGGGTCGCGGCCTTCGCGGTCGAGTTTGTTGACGAAAATGATTACGGGAGTGTTCCGCATACGGCACACTTCCATTAGGCGTCGAGTTTGTTGCTCAACACCTTTAGCGACGTCAACGACAATGATTACTGAATCTACTGCCGTCAATGTGCGGTAGGTGTCCTCGGCGAAATCTTGGTGACCGGGAGTGTCAAGAATGTTGATTTTGAACCCTTCGTAATCGAACCCCATCACAGACGTGGCCACTGAGATGCCGCGTTGTTTCTCGATGTCCATCCAGTCGGATGTGGCGGTTTTCCGAATTTTGTTTGATTTAACGGCTCCGGCCACATGAATAGCCCCACCGAAAAGAAGCAACTTCTCGGTTAAAGTGGTCTTGCCGGCATCCGGGTGGGAGATGATGGCAAATGTGCGTCGGCGAGATATTTCCTCTTCAAGTCGGCTCATGACATTTGTTTCAATCGTTCAATACATTCAATTAGGCTGTCTTCCCAATGTGGGATAGTAATGCCGAGTGTCGCTTTGATTTTAGATTTGTCGAGTACGCTGTATGCTGGGCGAGATGCTACGGTAGGGTAGTCGCGAGTGGGAATAGGATTGATTTTGGTGTGTATTCCCGCAATGCGGAAAATCGCTTTAGCAAAATCGTACCAAGAGCATACACCTTCGTTGGAGTAGTGGTAGATGCCCGAGGCCCATTGGCGCGCCGTGACAAATTTGATAATCACTTTAGCAAGGTCGGAGGCATAGGTGGGCGAACCGATTTGGTCGCTTACGACATTCACCTCCGATTTAGTAGCGGCTAAACGAAACATCGTTTTGACAAAGTTCTTCCCGAATGGTGAATAGAGCCACGATGTGCGAATGATGATACATTCGGGGCAATGACCAATAAGTTGGGTTTCTCCCAAACGCTTCGTCACCCCATATTGGTTCTTTGGATTGACCTTGTCGGCTTCGTTGTAGGGTAGGTGTGCCGTGCCGTCAAACACATAGTCGGTCGAAATATGGAGGATTTTGGCATCGTTAGCAAATGCGACGTGCGCCAAATTGCTAACGGCATTGCTGTTAATCGCTGCGGAAAGCGCTTTTTCCTCCTCGGCTTTATCGACATCTGTGTAGGCTGCGCAGTTGATAATGTGGGTGATTTCGTTGTCAATAACCACTCTTTCGACGGCTGAGCAGTCGGTGATGTCAAGTGTGTCGATGTCGGTGTAAATTACGTTGAGCGACGGCATAGTTTCTTTGAACTGTATTTGCAGTTCTTTCCCTAACTGACCGTTACAACCTGTTACGAGTACTCTGATGTTGTTGTTCATGATTTATATGATGTTTTTATTATAATCTATGTCAATAAGCGGGGTTGTCGCGACGACCCGCGTCAATTCGCAATAGAATGAATAATAGGATTGTGAAGCCCCAGAGCGACGAACCTCCATAACTGAAGAATGGTAGCGGAATGCCTATGACCGGGCATAGGCCTATTACCATGCCTATGTTCACTGCAAAATGGAAGATTAAATATGAAGCCACACAATAGGCGTAGACACGACCGAACGCACGTGGTTGTCGTTCGGCAATACGAATCACACGCAAAATGAGAATGAGGAATGCGGCAATAACAGCCGATGTGCCTAAAAAGCCCTTTTCTTCGCCTATCGTGCAAAAGATGAAGTCTGTGTGCTGTTCTGGCACATATTTGAGTTTCGTCTGTGTGCCGTTGAGAAACCCTTTTCCAACTAATCCGCCAGAGCCAATTGCGATTTTCGACTGATTGACATTGTAGCCAGCTCCTCTCACATCGTCGTCAATTCCCAATACAACTTTAATGCGAAGTTGTTGGTGTGGCTCAAGCATGTTGAACCCAAAGTTGACAAGGAATAGGAACACCACCGATACGGTAACGGTGCCGAAAATGAAACCCACCTGCTTTGTTTTAGTCTGCCACATGACGATAAAACAATAAACGAGAGCGGCGACAATCACAGAGAGAAAATATATGTAGCCGTTTAGAACAAGTCCGAAAGCGGCGAATATTCCAACAATCAATCCTGTACCGATAAAACCGAGAAAAATATTTCGGGCAACTAAAGCATTTTTTCCGTAAGAGCCTACCATTCCGACGAGTATAGCCATAATAATTATAAACACGGCGGCTTCTCCTATAGGAATGCCCAATAGTGTCGTCTCGGTGAATTTTACTGCCACGACGAAGAATGTGACGGCAAAGAGGGCGGCCAAAAGGACAATGCCGCTCATGCCTTCGCGGTATAGCACGAAGAATAGCGAGAAATAAACTAATGCCGAGCCCATCTCTCGTTGGGCGATAATGAGCAAAACGGGAAGGAATATTATGAGTAGCGCACGATAATAATTGGCCGGTTTTTGGTTGAGAACAAAATTGTAGGCGCTAAATAGTTTTGCGAGGGCAAGAGCCGTGGCAAATTTCGCAAATTCAGCAGGCTGCAATCTGATTGTCGGGCCAATGGCAATCCATGAACGAGAACCCTTAATTGGTGTGCCGATGAAAATCGTCAATATCAAGACAATAATCATGGCTATATAAATGGGGTAGGCATAGGTCTCAAACATTCGCCAATCAACAAGG
>JAFZPB010000293.1 GCA_017552595.1 Muribaculaceae bacterium | reverse complement strand
TAGTCGTGCGACGGTGAGGAATATTTGTCGCCGCGACTTTCGATAATCTCCCAAATATCGGTGGCCTTTTGTCCGTCGGGAGAGCATAGATATTCCACGTCGCCTTTTTCAGCCTTTTCGGCTTGGGTGGCTATAAGGTATTCGTAGGCGGCATAAAGGTCGTCGATTGACGAAGTGCGGTCGACGTTGAGGTTGGGTTTGTATGCGGTCCAACTTTCGATTTTATCAAGGATGGCGCTTTCTGCTTTGTCTATTTGAGCGTCGATAAATTCGTTGGCTTTGTCTTCGAGTTTCTTCTTTCCGGCGTCGATAGCGTTATCGACAGCGTCGTTAATTTTGTTCTCGACTTTGTTCTTTTCTTTGTTGATGGTTTCTTTAGTCTTTTGTTCTACTTTGTTTTTGATTTTGTTGCCGAGGTTGCCGAATTGGGCATCGGCGGTGAATGAAAATGTTGCCACAGCCACGATGATGGCCAATGTGCGGATAAGTTTTCTACTCATGATATAAATGTTTTTAGTTAATAATACAAATTTACGATGCTGCTACGAAGTAGCAGTTTGTAAAATTAAGAAAAAAAACGAAACTGCGGAAATTTTTGACGATTTTTCTTTAACATCCCCTACAATGTATATGAAAAAACGCCCGGCAAATGGCCGAGCGTTGTGGTGGCATATCTATCTTTAGTGTGCATCAAAGGCTGATAATTCCGTGGTTGATGGCATATCGGACAAGTTCGACGGAATTGTGGATGCCGAGTTTTTTGAATATGGCGTTTTTGTGGGTTTCGATTGTTCGAGGGCTGATGAAAAGGCGTTCGGCGATTTCGTGGCATGTCAATCCTTCGGAGCATAGTTCCACCACTTCTTGTTCGCGTTTTGAAAGTTGGATATGAACGTCGGATTTCGACACTTTGATGTCGTAGATAAGTTGGGCAATGTCTTTGCCGTAATAGTGTACTCCTTCGGCGGCGGAAGTCGCGGCGGAGATGATTTCATGCACGTCGGCCTGTTTCGAAAGGAATCCGTCAGCCCCGTTCTGTATGGCTTCCTGTATGATGTCCTGCGAAGATGATGCGGAGAGCATTACCACGGGCATCTCGGCATCGTGGGCTTTTATTCGGCGCAAGGCTTCGATGCCCGACACCTTCGGCATAATAATGTCGAGCAGAATTACATTGATTTCGTTGTCGGTTATATATGCGAGCAGTTCTTCGATGTCGTCGGTGTAGAAAACAATACGTATTTCACTGTCGTTCTTGTCGAAAAGGGCTTTCATGGCAAGGCAGAAAAGCGAGTGGTCGTCGACAAGTGCTACTTTTATTGGTTCGGTATTCATGATTCTTCTGTTTTTGCGGCTGGTATGGTCACTTTGAAGGCAGTGCCTTTTTCGTTGATGCGATGTTCGGGGGCAAGGGAGATTGTGCCTCCACATTGCTTGGCAAAGGCATCGCAGATGCGTAGCCCGTAGCCGACGCCGGTTTCGCCGGAGGTCCCCACGGAGGATTTCACTGTCGAGTTAAACAATTGATCGGCCATTTCGGGCTTGACGCCGATGCCGGTGTCGATGACGTAGAACGCATAGAAGTCGCCCTCTCGTCGGATTTTCACAATGACGTTTTCGCCAATATTTGAATATTTAATGGCGTTGTGAATCAGGTTGCGGAGGATGGTGAAAAGCATTTGCCTGTCGGCAAAAACGAAAATGTGCCTGTCGGGGATGTCGTGAAGGAGCGATATGCTTTTGTTGGCAAGGGGTTCTTTGACAAGTTTTTCCGCTTCGTCAATAAGGGGCACCGCGTCGAATTTGATTTTGTTGTTCGGCAATGCGCCGATTTGAAGTTTTCCCCAACTGAGCAGGTTGGATGCCATTTGCAGTTGGTTGCTGATGCTGCTCATAATGTTGTTAAGAACGCCTTGCACTTCCTTGTCATCCTCGTCGACGGTGTTTTTGAGCATTTTCAGCGATGTCATCAGGGTGATGAGCGGACTGCGGATTTCGTGGGAAATGAGCGAAAGCAGACGCTCGCGGTTGCGGCGCACTTTATGCTCTTCTTTGGCTAACCTGCGATACTTTATAAAGAAAAATGTGGCTACTGCGGCGAAGATGATTGCAACGATGGCCACTATGGAGAGAAAAACCAAATTGCGGTTCTTGTTGGCGATGTCCTCTTGCTGGTCCGCGATGGCGGCCTTTTTTTCGGCGATTTCGTGTTTTATACGGATTTTCGAAAGAAGCGACTTCAATTTCTCGTCCTTTAGGGAGTCGTAAAGGGCGGAATACTCTTCGATGAATTCGTCTGATTCGTTGAAGTCGCTGTGAGTTTCGTTAAGCGAATCGACAGGGTCGGCAACGGCGGTCGTCGTGGATATCACGACGACTGCGGCTAACATTATTACTCGCAATATCAGTCTCATGACAGCGATGTCGAAACCGATATGTTATTGCGTCTTGAGGACTTCTTCGGTGACTTTCGTGGCTCCTGCGGCATTGGCCTTTTCGAGCAGCGGATTAATCACTTTGAAATACTTGTCCTGTTGGGCTTTAGGGAGAGTTTCTACTTTTGCGTTGACTTTGCCGAGGAGTTCGTTAAATGCTTGGAATGCGCGGTCGGACATGGCACCTTTGCCGTCGCACACGTCGCGGGTGTAAATGGCTTCGCCCACTTGCGAGGCAATGTCTTCCCAGTCGGCTTTTGCGTCGAGGGTGTCGATTTTTGCCGCTAATGCTGTGAAGTCGGTCACGAGAGCGTCGCCTTTTTCATAGACTTCGGCGATGCTGTCGGCGCGGGCTATTGAGTCGGCTTTCGCTTTTTCGCTGTCGGATGAAGAAGATTGGCATGATGCTGTTGCCAATGAAATTGCGGCGATGGCCGCGAGAATGGTAGTGGATTTCATTTGTTTGTGTCAAATATGGAATTGTCAAATGAAAAGTCCCAAAAGACGGGGTTCCCCGCTTTTGGGACTTTATGTTCACTTTTGGGGAACGGTAATTAACTCTCGCTTAGTTAGCTTTTGAGTTTCCATTCGCCATTGTCGAGAACGAGGTTGTAGGTTGACTCAACGGCAGTTTCATCGTTGCCATAGATAAGGTCAGCCTTAACAACTGCTGTTTGGCCGTCTTCTGCGATTTCTTCGCTCTTGATAGTCCAAGATTTGAGGCCACCTTTTTCGTCGGCTGCCTTAAATGCCTTGTCTGCGATGGATTCCATCATTGCTTTTTGGCTGTCGTCAACTTTAAGGAGAGCAACATAGCCTTTTGAATCCTTGTTTTGGATGCAGGTAAGAGCCTTGTCAATAGTTGCGGAGGGTGAAGCGGGTTCGCCGCAGCTGCCGAGAACTACCATTGCGCAGATAACTGCTACGAGTGAAAGTAATTTTTTCATTTTGCTTAAAATTTTAAGTGTTTATAAAAATGATGAATTAAAAAGAAGTGACTTTGGAGAATTTTCCAGTCTCGATGATGTCGGAAGGCATCACCGACTGGTAGTCCATCCACTGGGCTTTGTGGCGCGGCTTGATTTTCAGCGGAGCGCCTGCCCGGTCGAAGGAGTAGAGAATCAACTCGGTGCAATACATCCGGGTTGTGTCGTCGAGATTAAACTCGCTGTCAAAGAGCGTGCCTCGCCGATAGACCTGAAGGGCTATCTCGCCGGCTTTTTTGGCGACTACGGAGTCGGGATAACGGCTGATTTGCCCGTAGATGGCGTTCTTGCGAATGAAGAACTTTTGAGGGGTCTCCATCTTCACGCGGTCGACGTCGCCGTTAAATTCAGGCTCGTAGGGCACTTCGTGGACAATCATTTTTGTGCCGTTGTCGTCGACCACAACTCCCACATGGGAGAAGTTGCCGCCATGATCGGCAATCATCACCGCCCTGCTGTCGAAACTACCGCCGCACCGAAAAGCGAGGTCGCCTGCACGAAGGTCCACGCTGTCGGGGAAGATGCTGACGTTGTCGTCGTCGCCCGTGGAGCCGCAACTCCATCCTATTGTTGACAAACCTACAACTGCCGCAATCGCTAAAGTGTGGATTATCTTCTTTGCCATTCAGTTCGCTTCGATTCCAATAGTCTTGACTGGTGACTTCT
>JAFZPB010000292.1 GCA_017552595.1 Muribaculaceae bacterium | reverse complement strand
GCAAACATCTACGAGATGACTAAGAGGTATGCCGAAGCCGTTTCCGACCTTGACCAAGTTCTTAAACTTGACCCAAAATCGTTCTTGGCGTATTATCAGCGCGGTAATCTCAATTACCGACTTGGAAATATCGACGCAGCGAAAGCCGACTATGAACGCATGCTTCGCGAGAATCCCCGCAGCCAGGAAGCAATGGTGGGATTGGCTCGTGTGGCAGCAAAAGAAGGCAATGCCACTGAAGCCAACAATATCATTGACGGCGCAGTTGCCCTCACGCCCAACAGTTCGTCAATCTACCAACGTCGCGCAAACATCCGCCGCATGCTCGGCAATAATGTTGGTGCCACACAGGACCTTATTCGCGTACTATCAATTGACAACGTAAACAACCGCGCACTCAAAGACCTCGTCGATATAAGCAAAGAGGATTATGCCGCAGTTTCGTCAGGTATCGAATCCGCCATCCAGCAGAACCCACGCATCGGTTCCTACTACTATATCCGCGCAATGATTGCCAAATCACAAAACAAATACAACGACGCAATCGCAGATTTCAAGCGAATAGTTGACGAACATCTTTTCGAATATCATGGCATTTATGGTTCACTTGCTGAATGCTACCTCGCTCAATGTAATTTTGCCGACGCAAGCACATATTGCAATAAGGCGATTTTCGCAACCACCGAAAAAGAAAATGCGCCCTATTACGTATTGAAAGGTAAAATAGGACGCGCCCAGAATTTCGGCGAATATGCGCTCTCCGATGTTCAAAAAGCCCTAACTAACGATAAAGACTACGCGCCCGCACTCATCGAAAGCGCGCTCATCCTTGTTGATGCTAAACGCTATTCCGAAGCCGACGCTGTTCTCAGCCAAGTCATTGCCAACGACAATCGCAATCCTTACTATTATGCTCTGAAAGGATGGATTAACAACCGTTTCCTCAACAACTCCGATGTGGCAACGGCTGCGTATAACCGCATCATCGAACTCTCAGATAATGCCCCTAAGCCCAATGCCCGTTCACTTCGCGGATTCGCCCTTGTCAATCTCGGTCGCCATGTGGAAGCCACTGATTGGATTCAACAAGTACTTGCAAACGCCGCATCTGACGGTTCCGACAATTACTATGCCGCATGTCTTTACGGTCAAATGGGCGACCTTGACAACGCGTTCGTTCAGATGGAGCGCGCTCTCAAGTCAGGTTACGCCAACCTTTATGATTGGAAAATCGTAAACGATGCCGACATAAACGTCGCACCTCTCCGCAAAGACCCCCGTTTCGAGCAACTCCTCAAACGCTACTCGTCACTATTCTAATAAATTCATTTCAAAGATAAAAAGAGGGGAATGTCCGCCGAGGACACTCCCCTCTTTTATTCGAGCAGTGAATTATTTGATTTGCCAAATACGGCCCTCGATGAGGCTGACGTAGATGTCGCCTGTGGTTGGGTCAAGGTCAATGCCGTTAACTTCGGAAACTCCCAAGTCGGCATTCCATAGAAGTTCACCAGTAAGAGCATCAACAGCAGACACAATGCCTTGCCTCGAACCAGTATAAACTATGCCATTGTGTTCCAAAAGAATGCACGGGGCGTGTTCGTATCCGATGCCCATGTCGGTTATCCACAGCGGACTGTATTCGTCGGCAGTGGCGTCAACTGCCAGCATTTCGCCATCCATTGTCTTTGCATACACTCGTTTGCGGTCGGCGCTAATTCCGATTGATTCACGAACTTTTTTATCCTTGACGCGCCAAATCTCTTTGCCTGTCGAACGGTCGAGGCAAGTCATAAATCGGTCGGGGGCAACGAGGAAAACCTTGTCGGCCGTTACAACGGGAGAGCAATCGCCTGGACCGAGTTGGTTGGCGTTTTTGCCGTTATTCCATTTCCATTTAAGTGCGCCCGTGCGTGTATCAAGACAATATAGATAAGTGTCCCATGCGCCAAAAATGAGGTCGGTATGGTCAACTGCGGGAGCGGCTTGACAATAGTTGCCTATGTCGGAAAATCGCCATAAGAGTTTCCCTGATTTGGCATCAAACTTCTCCATTTTCTTATATCCGCCTTGATATAACGCCCCTTTCACGAGAACTCCGTCAGCAACGTATGGACCATCGGAAGGCATTCGGTTAACGATAGAGCCATCGGCTGTTGAAAGAGTGAGCAATTCTTTAGCCGCCGAAGGGAAAACGACGGTTTTCTTTGTTGTGACAACTGGTCGGGAGAATACCGAAGCGCCTGTCGGGGTTGACCACAATATTTTACCCGATTTTTTCGACAAGGCCTTTGCCTCACCCAACGAGTTGCCGAAATAGATGGCGTTTTTGTCGAAGCCCAATCGAGTGAAAATAGATGCGCTATCGGAATAAACGAGAGTGATTGTTTGTTTTGGCCTAACGCCTTCTCCGGAAAGAGGATTAAACGGTTTCAAACCGCGACGAAGCGTGGTGTCAGGGTTCTCGGTGAGGATGTGTTCAATCGGGCGAAATTTTGTGTTGATGGGGAATGCGGATATGCGGTGAAGGTCTTGGCCAAGAAGTTTTTCAGAGAATAAAACGGAATCAGGCGTAATATCCATAACCGTATAGCCGAAACCGTTTTTCGTTGAAAGAGCGCGTACCATCTGTGCGTCAATATCTCCCCCGCGATATTTCTCGTTTTTGTGATAATGGCCGTTAACATGACAAGCGACAGGATAACGCTCCAACACTTTGACATAATCAACCCAGTTGTCAAGGTCTTTGAGAATCGGATAGTGGTTGAATGATACCACACGTTTGCCGTCTTTGGCAAGGCGCGTCAAAGTGCGGTCAAGCCAATAAATGTCCTCTTGTTTGATGTGTCCGTCACCCATCTTCATAAACGGACCGCAGTTCATGCCGACAATGACAAGCGAGTCAGTCTCGGTGACAAAACGGTCATTGCCCCAAAGGTCGATAAATGTCTTTGTCGCACTTTGGCTCCACGTGCTTTCGTGGTTGCCAGGGAGTACGAACAACGGCAATCGGATTTCGTCAAGCACCGATTTGACATACTTTAGTTCTGCGTCGGAACCCTCGTTGGTCAAGTCGCCATTCATTACGACAAAATCGGCTGGCATAGCGTTTATTTCTTCGACGGCCTCGCGGAGGCGGGTGTCGTTTTCGTTACCGGGAGTGACATGAACATCGGCGAGAATAATTATCCTTGTGGCATTCAGAACTACCGCCATCAACAACGAAGCGGCGACTAAAAACAAACGTGATTTACTCATATCGGAAGAAATTAAAATTTATTCGGAAATCCGACTGCTAAGTTAGTAAAAATAACGGAATTTTTTAGTAACTTTGCGATGAAATGAAACGCCTTGACCGAGAAACAATCCAAAAAGTAATCGACACTGCCGACATCGTTGAAGTAGTCAGCGATTTCGTTACGCTTAAGCGTAGCGGGTCGAGTTATATCGGTCTGTGTCCGTTCCATAACGAACGGACGCCGTCGTTTTCCGTTTCTAAGTCGAAAGGTATATGTAAATGCTTCAGTTGCGGCAAAGGCGGCAACACCATCAATTTCCTTATGGAACTTGAGCATTTATCCTATCAGGAGGCAATTCGTTGGTTGGCAAAGAAATATAACATCGAAATCAAAGAGCACGAAGTCAGCGAAAAAGAGCGTGAAGCCGACAACCTCCGCGAAAGTCTGTATGCCGCCAACCAGTTTGCGCTCGACCATTTCGAGCATAACATGTCCGACACTGACGAGGGCCGCAATGTCGGCTACGAATATTTCCGCGAACGTGGAATAAACGACGAGATGATTCGCCGTTTCCACCTCGGCTATTCGATGAAACGTAACAATGCCTTGACCACTGCCGCCACCGCCGCTGGCTATGACGAGAAGTATCTACTTGCCACCGGCCTTAGCGGAAAAAGCGAACGTGACAACAGCCTCTACGACAAATACCGTGAACGAGTGATGTACCCGATTTTCTCAGTCAGTGGTCGCGTGATTGGCTTCGGCGGCAGAATCCTTTCGAAAGAGAAATCAGCCGCGAAGTATATCAATTCTCCTGAGAACGAAATCTACCACAAGAGTTACACCCTCTATGGGTTATACCAGGCTAAGCAGGCGATTGTCAAGCAGGACCGTTGCATTCTTGTCGAGGGATATATGGACGTGATTTCGATGCATCAAGCAGGCATTGAAAATGTTGTGGCATCTTCAGGAACTTCGCTGACCGAAGACCAAATTCGCCTAATTCACCGTTTCACCTCCAACGTAACCGTAATCTACGACAGCGACCCTGCCGGAATCCATGCGTCATTGCGAGGCATCGATATGCTTCTCGCCGAGGGGCTGAATGTGAAAGTCCTCCTGTTGCCCGAAGGTGACGACCCCGACTCGTTCGCTCAAAGCCACTCCACATCGGAAATCGAGGCTTACATTAAAGAAAACGAGGCCGACTTCATGCTTTTCAAAACGCAAATATTGATGAAAGGCAAAGAGAACGACCCCGTCGGGCGGGCCGAAGCCATCAAAGATATTGTCAATTCTATTGCCGCTATCCCCGACCCCATCACACGCGCCGTCTATATCAAGGACTGTAGCCGCATGATGGAAATCCCCGAAAAGACTATCACTCTGCAAGTCAATAAAAGAAGCAATGAACTTGTTGAGACACGAAGGAAAAGGAAAGACTCATCAGCCGATATTGAACGGACCGAACCTGACAACACTTCCGTCATAGAGGTTCCTGTCGATAACTCTTTGCATACGGAGCCGGTCGCCGACGATTTGGCTGTCATTTGCCGGCCCTATGAAACCGAATTGGTAAAATACATCGTGCGCCTCGGTGCGACAATCATTTGCACCGCTTTCAATGAAGACGGCACGGAAAAACCCGTCACAACCGTAGAGTATGTTGAAATGAATCTTGCGGAAGATGGAATATCGTTCCATAATCCCGACCTTGAGCACACTTTCCTCGCCGCCGCCGAACTTGTCAAAACCCGCTTCCGCGATGACTCCGCAGCGATAATCGCCGAACTGGAAGAAATCCGAACTAAAGAGATAAACGACGAAACTGAAAAATTCCGCCAATCTCTCGAAGGAGACATCGACATCAACAAAATCAAAGTCCGCGAAGAGCAAATCGAGGCCACTGCGAACGGTAATTTTGAAAGAGCCTATCGCGATTTCGAACTGTCGTATATCTACCGGAATCTCGGATTTGTCGAAGATTCGACTATAATGCGAATGGTCAACGATTTCTACTCCGACAAGTTCGTTCTTTCGAAGTACCACACCAAATACGCCCAAGTGCCTACTGAATACGACCAACGGGCAGATATAATACAGCGGGCAATTTTTGAGTTGAAATCCGCCATCATCAACCATCAGATGAAGGAACTCAGCGAGACAATGAAGTCGCTCGACCGTAATGCCCCCGACTACAACGACCAAGTCACCCAATTGCTTTTAGAGTTGTCGAAATTGTCGGAAATCAAAGGCCAATTCGCCCGTGCCCTCGGCGAACGCATCGTCCTCCCCCGCTCCCTGCGATAAGCCATTGGGATTGGGAAATATGATAAATAGTCGCTTTTCGACTTCTTTACTAACGTATCCTTTCGGCGTTACGTTTTTTTTGTGTAATTTTGCAGTTGAGTTATGGACTATAAAGTAGAAGCGACTCTTGATGACAGCAATGCCCGCGCCGGACTTATTACCACCGACCACGGACAAATCGAGACTCCCATTTTTATGCCCGTTGGCACTGTGGGAAGCGTCAAGGCTGTGCATTTCCACGAACTCCGCGATGATATCGGTGCGCAAATTATTCTCGGCAACACTTACCACCTATATCTCCGCCCGGGCACAGACATTCTCTTCAAAGCCGGCGGCTTGCACAAGTTCAATGGTTGGGACCGCCCCATTCTCACTGACAGCGGCGGCTTCCAAGTGTTTTCGCTTGCCGAAAACCGCAAATTGACCGACGAGGGCGCACATTTCCGTTCTCATATTGACGGGTCGAAGCATCTGTTCACACCCGAAAAGGTAGTGGATATCCAGCGTATTATCGGTTCGGATATTATGATGGCTCTCGACGAGTGTCCTCCTGGAGAATCAGAATATTCCTACGCAAAACGATCGCTCGAGTTGACTACTCGTTGGCTACGCCGTGGATGGGAACACTATAATGCTACGGAATGTCCTTACGGTCATCATCAGGCGTATTTCCCTATTGTTCAAGGATGCAAATATCCTGACTTGCGACGCGAAGCCGCCAAGATGGTTGCTGACCTCGGTGCTGAAGGTAATGCCATAGGCGGTCTTGCCGTAGGCGAACCTACGGAAACCATGTATGAGATGATTGAAATCGTCGACGAAATCCTTCCCGCCGACCGCCCTCGTTATCTCATGGGCGTAGGTACTCCTGTCAATATCCTCGAAGCAATTGACCGTGGCGTTGATATGATGGACTGCGTGATGCCCACACGCAACGGCCGCAATGGCATGCTTTTTACCCGCCACGGCACGATGAATATGCGCAACCGCAAGTGGGCCGACGACTTTTCTCCGCTTCAGGAAGACGGGCCTTCGATGGTCGACAGAATCTATTCGAAAGCGTATGTACGCCATCTGTTTGTTGCCAATGAGATTCTCGCACTTCAAATTGCCTCAATCCATAATCTCGCATTCTATCTCTGGCTTGTTAAGGAGGCGCGCCGCCACATAATAGATGGCGATTTCAAGCATTGGAAAAACGAAATGGTTGAGGTGCTCGACCGCAGACTATAATAACGACGTCAATGAACATCAAGCGAATACGGACACTCGACTTATACATTATCCGAAAATTCCTCGGAACGTATATATTCGCCATTTTGCTGATTTTGGCGATTACGGTGATGTTCGACATCAACGAAAAACTCGATGCCTTCCTTAAAGCGCCTCTGAAAGAAACCATTTTTGATTATTTCGTTAATTTCCTCCCCTACTTCGCCAACCAGTTCTCTCCGCTGTTCACGTTTATCGCTGTGATTTTCTTCACGTCGAAACTTGCAGGCAACTCGGAAATTATCGCAATGAGGGCATCTGGCCTTTCCTATAAGCGGATGCTCGTTCCATATATGGCTTCTGCTGCTGTGATTGCACTTGTCACTTTCATTCTCGGAGCATATATTATCCCACCGGCAAATGTCAAACGAATTGAGTTTCAGAACACATACGTCAAAAATAAACGAGTCGATTACGGCAGCAACATTCAAATTCAAGTTGCGCCCGGACAGATTGCCTACATGACTCGCTATGACAATATCACCCGCACGGGTTATAAGTTCTCTCTCGAATCGTTTAAGGACAAAAAACTTGTGTCAAGGTTGACAGCCCAAACTATCCATTACGACTCAATCAACTCATGGCGTGTTACAGACTACATGATTCGCGACTTCAAGGGTATGCGTGAATATATAACACGCGGGCAGTCGCTCGACACTATCATCCCCATTCAACCGTCGGATTTTTTGATTTCCAAAAACGACTTTGAAAAATTGACATCGCCTGAACTCTACCGCTATATAAAACAGCAGAAAGAGCGTGGAGTCGCGAACATAAAATCGTTTGAAATTGAATATGAGCGTCGAATAGCACAAACGGCGGCGGCATTCATTCTGACGCTAATCGGCATGTCGTTATCGGCACGAAAAGCCAAAGGCGGAATGGGTCTTAATATCGGCATTGGTCTTCTGTTATCGTTCACATATATTCTATTCTCGACCGTCACATCATCGTTTGCCGTAAGCGGGTTGACATCGCCTCGTGTGGCAATGTGGATTCCCAATATCGTTTATGCTATAATTGGCATTATCCTCTACCGACGGCTATCGAAGGGATAAGTCAATAAGGGTCAACATCGTAATAAACAACAAGCGAACGCATTTCCTGCCGTTGGCGGATTTCAGCATATAGGCTGCGAAGATGCTCTTTTACCACACGAATATCAACACCCGTTTCCACTTTCAGCATCACCATTTGAATATACATTGACTGGACTTTGCCCACTGTGGGCTGTACAGGTCCGGAAACGCGATTTCCGAACATCGAGGACAACCTGTCGGCATAATGGCGGGCGAAAAGATACGCCTTTTCAGGGTTTGTGTGCTTTAGATAGATGTATATAACACGTGTAAACGGCGGATATGCGAATGTGCGACGCTCCTCAATTTCATGGTTGTAGAAGCCTTCGTAATCGTGGTTTAACACGAAGCCGAGAATGGGATTTTCAGGTTCAAACGACTGAATCACCACCCTGCCGCGTTCTTTTCTGCGTCCAGAACGGCCCGATACCTGCTCAAGCATATTAAATGCCCTTTCGGCCGAACGGAAGTCGGGATAGTTGATTACGGCATCGGCATTCATAACGCCCACGAGGCTGACACCTTCAAAGTCAAGACCTTTCGTTACCATTTGCGTGCCGACAAGAATCTTCGCCTTTCCCGAAGAGAACGTGTCAATGATGTCGGAATATGACGATTTATTTCGTGTGGAGTCCAAATCCATTCGAAGAATCTTGGCCTCAGGGAAAAGTGCGGCAGTCTGCTCTTCGATACGCTCCGTACCGTAGCCTTTCTGTTCCAAGCCGGGTTCTCCGCATGCAGGGCACACTTCCGGCACTTTATATGTTGCGCCGCAATAATGACACTCAAGCAAATTCGTGGAACGGTGGAATGTCAGCGACACGTCACAGTTGTCGCATTTCTTAACCCACCCGCATTTAGAGCATTGTGCAACGGGCGCGAATCCGCGGCGATTGTGGAAAAGAATGGCTTGACCGCCACCGCTAAGGGCTTCTCCAACGCGGGTTGCCATCGTCCCCGAGAACATTCCGTCGAGTTGCATTTTCTTGCGCTCAAGTTTGAGGTCTACTATTTCGATTTCGGGCAATTCCACATCGTTGTAGCGGGTCAAAAGTTCAACAAGACCATATTTGCCCTCTTTTGCCTTATAATATGTCTCGATTGATGGCGTGGCACTGCCGAGAAGAGTCTTCGCGCCATGCATCGACGCCAAAACGATTGCGCAGTCACGGGCATTATAGCGCGGTGCGGGGTCGAATTGCTTGTAACTCGATTCGTGTTCCTCATCGACAATCACTATTCCTAATGTCGTGAACGGCAAGAAGATTGCCGAGCGGGCACCGACCACAACACACGGCTCTCCCGAACGAAGCAATCGCTTGTAAATGTCCACTCGCTCATTGTCGGAAAACTTAGAGTGGTAAATCACAACTTTGTCGCCAAAGACAGCCTGAAGACGTCGCGTCAGTTGGGTGGTCAACGCGATTTCAGGCACGAGATAAAGTGCCTGCTTTTTCTGACCGAGAATATAGTCAATAAGATGGATGTATATTTCTGTTTTTCCGCTCGATGTGACACCACGAAGCAGCACTACGGAATGGTCGATAAATCCCTGATGAATACTTTTCAATGCGCCGTTTTGCAAGAGGCTGAGTTCCGGAATCGGAATAGTCTTGGTGTTGACAAGAGCGAACCGCCCCACTTCTTTCGAATAAACATCAAGAATGCCTTTTGCGGCAAGAGCGTTCACTACTGCGCTTGTCATCCCGGTTCTCTCGATAAGGTCGGCACGGCGCACTTCCTTAACGTCGGTTCCATGGCGCATAAAGTCGCTCATCTCAAGCATAGCCACAAGCACGTTCTCCTGCTTCTTTGCTCGAGCCACCATGTCGAAGAAACTGTGCAGACGGTCATTGTCCCCTTTTTCGGCATTAAGGCGGACATATACTTCGCGTTTCGAGCGATAGCGTTCGACAATCTTTTCCGACACAATCACTGCACGTTTTTCCAAAAGACGAGCCACTCGTACTTCTGCATTGACGACACCGATTTTTTTTGAAATTTGAGCGGGAGTAAGCCGACCTTCATCGCTCAGTAGTCGGCAAATCGATGCTTCTGTCTCGTTAAGGGCGTTTTTTCCATCGGCATCGACTTCATAGTCGTCGTTGACTTCGACAAACGTTTCGCTCTCGACTTTCAAGCCTGCAGGAAGTGCGGCCTTCATCACATCGCCCACCGAGCATAGATAATAGTCGGCAATCCAATTCCAAAGCCTCATCTGCGGGTGTTTCACAATGGGCTCAT